>DLIO01000046.1 GCA_002483765.1 Lentisphaeria bacterium UBA7640
ATTCTCAGTGGTTAACTCCCCAACTCCCCAACTCTCCAACTCCCTAACTCTCCAACTCCCAACTCTCCAACTCTCCAACTCCCGCGCAACTTGTAAAGTTAGTTTTTTGGGGATTCCTTAGCTGACAGCCAAGACTCGCGATTGTAATCGTGGATTTCACTCAAGATATCCTCAATACCACGAGTCAACTGCCAGTCTGGATAGTGCGACTGGAACTTCGAAATATCACTAATCCACCAAATATGATCTCCAACACGATTAGTTTCCTGATATTTTACTTTCATCGGCTTGCCGGTAATGCGTTCACAAATCTCAATGGCTTCGTGCATTGAACAGTTGCTGAAACGTCCTCCGCCCATGTTGTAAGCTTCGCCACAGCGTGGATTAAGATAAAAATGATAAAACGCGTTGATCAGATCGGCGCAATGGATATTGTCGCGAACCTGCTTGCCTTTGTAGCCGAAAATATTATATTCGCGTCCAGTCACCGCGCATTTCATCAAATAGGCGAGAAAGCCGTGCAGTTCTGCGCCAGCGTGTCGAGGCCCGGTCAGGCAACCGCCACGGATCAAACCTGTTTTCATACCAAAATAACGACCATACTCCTGAACCATAATGTCAGCGGCAACTTTTGACGCGCCAAAAATGGAATGTTTGCAATGGTCGATGGACATATTTTCATCAATACCGTTGGCGTAATATGGATGGTCTGACTTAATTTCCCATCGTGTTTCTAATTCTTCCAGAGGAAGCGAATTTGGATTATCGCCGTAAACCTTATTGGTGGAGGTGAAGATAAAAGCTGCCTCGGGGCAATAGAGCCGGGTCGCTTCCAGCATATTCAGAGTACCGTTGGCGTTGACCGAAAAATCGGTAAAAGGTTCACGCGCTGCCCAGTCGTGCGACGGTTGAGCTGCGGTATGGATGATCAGTTTAATCTCTGAATTATATTCAGAAAAAACTTTTTTCAGCGCGTCAAAATCACGAATATCGATATCCAGCGACTGATAATTTGAAAATTCGTCTTTAAGTTCATTTTCAACATGACGAGTCGACGCTTCCGCGCCAAAGAAATATTTACGGAGGTCATTGTCGATACCAATGATATTAAAATCTAGACCGGCAAAGAACCGCACTGCTTCGGAGCCGATCAAACCATTCGCTCCGGTGATAATTACTGTATTCATAAGTTCAGTTCCATTCCATTAATGACTATATTGAGCGCAAATTTGATAATACGCATTACTGTTAGCCTGTAATTTATGCCACCATTTTTGCTTTACAATATTTTATGAACGCTTTAGGTTCAGGATCTTTTATTCATCTTTTGTTTTTGAGTAAAGTCAATAATAATAAATCCAACAATTGCCATTAACGCGAAAGAAGATAATATGCTCCACAAAGCAATTGGCCGACCAGTCATTTTGGTAAAGAGTTGAGCCCCAATCCATGGGCCTACCGCGTAGCCAACTCCTCGCAATAATCCGAATACTCCCATATATCTTCCAACCCACTTGGAAGGAGCCATATCACTAACCAATGCGTAAGCTGCCGGGATTAGAATAATTTCTCCTAATGTGATGATTACAACTATTGCCATCAAAAATATGGTTGAAGACGCAAAACCGAGTACAAAATAACCGATTCCGTAAAGTATTACGCCAATAATCATTCTAGGATAAAGATTGAACCCAAACTTATCAAAGTATTTTGTCAAAGGAATTTGCAAGAATACTATTGTAGCTCCATTCATGGAATAAATAATGCCTAACATATTCTTGCTTACTCCTACAACTTGCGTTGAATACACTGACATAGTTGAATAAAGCTGTGAAGCAAGCATCATTATAATAAAATAAAAAAAACTAAAATAGAGAAACTGATGATGTTTTAACATTTGCCACATGACAGATACTTTACTATTTGGCAAATTAGCAGTTTCCAATTCAGAACGAGAAGATCTTATTTCTGGACAAGTATAGGCAGTAAAAGTAGCCCCGGCTAAACACAAGAATCCGGTTAATGCAAACAATAGAGAAAATGGCGCTCGAGCAAGAAATGCTCCAAGCATAGGGCCGATAGCAAAGCCAACATTGGTTCCGACCCTGATTCGACTGTATATCTTAGCACGTTTATTCAATGGCGTTAAATCAGTAAGATAAGCGTCTGAGGCATTTTGGAAGAACGCTCCGACAAAAGAGGTCAACATTAAAACAATCGCAAAACTAATAAATGAACTATTGGTATAAACAAAAAAAGCCAACAAGAAAAACAGTAATCCTCGAACGCTTGGGCCAAATATGAGTATAATTCGGCGCCCCAAACAGTCCACTAGCGGGCCAGCAACCAATGGCCCAAGCATTGCGCCAATCCCCATAAAGGGAAATATCCAACTGACTGTGGCCATTGAAAAGCCACGGCCAGTATGCAAATAGAGCGGGATAAAAGGATAAACAATGGAATAAGCTAATGAGTTAATAGCCCACGCGATCGCCATATTATTGGCCCGCGATAATAGTATTTTATCTTCGTTTTGAATCATTAATACACCTTACAAATCTATAATTTCAGTGTTTACAAAACATGAAAACTCACATGTCAGCATTGTTTTCGAATCCTGTATCGTATTTATGTCTTTACTCTCTATGCGCGCCATAATAGTTTTAAAAACTATCCTGATTGGTATATCATTTTGAATATAAACAGGTTTTCCTTATAAATTCTCATAAAACGTTAACTAATGAACAGTTTTTAAAATTGTACACTAAAACCTTTAGAGTTCAACTCAAATATCTTTAAGTTTCGAACTCTCTTCTTCTCTCTTTGACACACCGCCAATAGAAGTTCCCTCCAAAGCCTGAAGGTTTTCTGCCTCAGTGACTCGCTGCAAATCTGCCAAGCTTACATGGCCCTCAACCCGCCCATCATCCAAGATATTAGGTCCGTCGGTCCGTGCATCCAGCCGTTGGAATAAACGCACCAGATCACGCGTACCACAAATACCGAACCAGAAAACGGTGACTACGGCATTTAGCCCCATAATGTAAATGTAATCGTACCAGAACCAGTTGGCCCACCAATGCTGGGGCCATGGCGAGATTATATTCCAGATAATAAACCCAATGAACACAATACCAAACCGAAAAATAAAACTCCACGAAAAAACACTCCAAGCTAAAATCTTATCACCACGCGTATAGGATTCGTTTATCCCCAAAATCTTCGACCAAGCCCATTTTGTTTTTACGTAGCGATGACCGTTTCCTGTATGATAAATACCACGATGAAGTAGTCGATCCATATTGAAGGGTTTTTTGCAGGTCAACAATGAAACGATGATATACAGGGAAGTAGAGAGCACCATTGCAATAAAGTAAATTTCTTTTGAATTAACCGGAAAAGTCATAGGGGTAACGCGCCAGAGAATGATGGGCTCGAAAGGACCCGAAAGCGTTTCGAAAACTTTTGCAGTTGCCTCTACTAAGTCACGACGTTCTAACAAGGGATAAAGCGAACCTGCCCAAAAACGTTGTACTAGAATTCCTATTGTTGCTATGGATGACCCTACGGTCAAAGCAACCCAAGCGCCGGCGGCAGTACCTCTTTTCCAGTAAAGCCCAAAAACAATACAAGCACCGGCACCACCAAGCCAAATAGCGCCAGTGATAGCAAAAAACATCATGATATAATCCACTTGGGCAAAGATGCTACTGAACACAAAAGCGAACAGCGCCACACAAGCAATTGTAACACGAAGCGCGGTCAGGTGTTGCTTTGGTGACTTAAATGAACGACCGCGTAGTGGCAGGATTACATCTTGAACAATAATGCTTCCCCAACTATGCATATAGGTAGTGTCGGTACTAATCATCAGGAAAATTGCGATTGCACAAAGCACACCGGTAACTCCAATTGGCAACATGTGGCGTAGAGTGAGCGGAACCCTCATCTGATTATGAATAGTCATCATACTTTTATGCAACGCAGGGGCCTCATCTCTAAGCGTTGCTAGACGTTCATCGACTGCGACCGCAGATAAGTTATTAGTATCCCACTTAATTAACCCTTTTCTTCGCAATGCATGTATATCGGACATTTTAGTATCACTACGTTTAAGTGCATGGGCCGCAAAATTATCTTCTCCTAATTGCGAGATTTCATTAAGCAATCTAGCCTGTTCGGGTGAATTTGTTTGTAATTTTTTGCGCGCTACCGAGCTTCGAGCGGCTTCAGTAAGAGTTAACTCGCCAGCGTATGCGGGCGACATCTCTGCCATCGCTGTTTGTACCAACTCTTGACGGATGGGAATAAGTTTATCGATGAAAGCTGGGCTATGCCAAATAGTGAAAGCGCCGATCGCCAGTAATGGATAAAGCATGATACTAAAAGCGGTACGCCAAGTTCCCAATACCTGCCCCATTTTCTGTTCGTGTGCATTTAGTGCTGCTGCGTTATAACCTGATGTACCGGACCATGCCATACGGTTAAATACACTACTGATAACGCCGGCCAAGACATAAAAAAGGTTAAAATCGCGAAGCTTACTGATGTCGAACGGATTAAGCATACTCATTCCCGGTTCACGATCTAATAGCACAGGTGCCATTTCATCAAACCAAGAAAAACGCATAAGAATTGCGATAACGACAATCGCCATTAGCGGATAATTGAGTAAACCCTGAACACAATCACAAACCATAACTGTAATCTGCCCACCAAGTGTAGTAATTAAAACTGCAATTGACAAAAATAGTAACATAACAACATGAAAAGATGACCAAGTCAAACCTAGAAAATCGAAAGTTTGTGGAAAACCACAATAGTAAACAATAAAACGTGCCGATACAGCTGGAAAGATTGCGTAGTTGACCACACCAGAAATACTTTGTAAAATAGCGGCAAAAATCCGGAATTTTCGACTGTAACGCATTTCTAGAAACTGTCCCATTGTCATAGCACGTGATTCTCTAAAACGGTAAATACAGTAGCCGGTCAAACCCATAAACAAGCCAATTGGAGCAGTGACCCCACTCCAAAATCGAAAAGCAAAACCACTATTGTAATACATTTCAAAAATCGCCACTAAACTGACTAGGCCCATTCCCGCTTCGCCACTGGCAACGGAAACTACATACCGCCCGGCGACTCGGCCTGCAGTCAAAAAATCAGCTACCCCAGTTACATACCGGCGTGTTCGTAAGCCTATAATCAACACAATTAACAACGGCAAAGCAACGATTATCCAGTCAATCCAATGCATAAAACTCCTGTTTTTTACTTGTTTTATAAATCTATGAAAAGCTCCATAAATTTTTATTTATTTAAATAGCTGATTTTAGCCAACTTCATATTAAAACTCGCTTGATATTTTGGTTCCACTCTTCATATCAGTGCGGTTACATTGAGATGATTTTTCATTAGCGCATGCAATTTTCAGGGTTCAAGACTGGCTGCCAACTATACTCTCGCGTTTCCATCTGCAAATCTTACATTTCCCTTTTTCCCATGGCGTAGAAGTGCATGGTTTTCACTGCTATATCGCCGCAACGCGCAGTTTTGATGTTCATATTAAGTAAACTCATCACCCAAATTATTCTTTGAACGGTTGAAACCACCACATATCCATACCCCTAAAAATCAATTATATCAGCAACTTTTCCAGTCTCTGCATTGCTTTTGCCCATCTATCTTTTAGACACCACAATATAGATATTTTAAGTTCTTCGAATTCGTCATAGTATTTTGAATATAGACAGGTCTTCTTTACAAATCCCCATATTCGCATATTTTTCAGTACTTCGCCTGGCATTATTAAACACTAAAATAATTGCAAATATCAACAAGCGGCAACCAACGCACTGAAAAACCGTGGTGCGAGCTCCGGCATGCGCTCTGCATGAAATTGTAGCCCCATCACCATCGGTTCGTCTAGACGCTCAATAACTTCTACACCGCCTTCAAAGTCACGTACGGTGATGACCAGTCCCTTTCCTGGACAGGCCGGATCAACTGCTTGATGGTGGGAAGTATTGACTTCCAAGGTATCCCCCGGCAAAAGATTCATGATGGCACTGAATTGCCCGGCTTTTTCAATAACCGCCTCATGCATACCACGTCTATGGTTTTCGACGTGCTGAATCAGCTGCCCCCCATGAGCGATGGATAATAGTTGACATCCTGCGCATATTCCTAGAATAGGAATCCTTCTATCCAATGCTATTTTCATTAACTTCAAGTCAAACTCAGGGCGTTTCCACATACAGGTGGTTTGAGGATGTAGCTTTTGCCCATACATTTCTGGCGGATAGTCAGGGCCACCAATGAAAAGCATCCCATCGACTTGTTCCATAAAATAATCAGTCATTTTAAAATCAGACAACGGAGGAATCAATAAAGGAAGCGCACCCGCGTTACCGACGGCATCAACATATTCGTCTTTCAGCATATAAAAATGGGGCCCGCCTTCCTTCAGTGACTCGAACATCATATTAATGCCAATAACTGGCATTGCCTTTTTCTGATTCATTTCAACTCCTTGTAGTACGTGATAAATTCCAGAGAATGGTCGAAGCCGGCGCGTTCATAAGCGCGCCGGGCTGGGGAATGTGCCTCATCCAAGCCAGTCATCACCTTGGCCACTTTCATTCCACTTGCTATAAATAAATCAAGAACATGGGCGTACATCTGCTGTCCGATCCCTTTTATTCCGGCTTCAGGATCGGCAGCATTATTCATTATTTCTCCGATACGCGAATCTTGATTCATACGGAATGTGATAAAGCCTATGACACGGTCGTTTTCCTCACATATCCGAATGTTATCTGGACTCGCTTCAATTTGAGTTTTAACCTCTAACCCTTTGAGCATATCATCCTCTATTCCAGAATGAATTATATCGGAAATGCGGTCACCAAGGGTTTGTCGCGAATAACGGCGGATTTCCCTCCAAGCACGATTTGCTATTCGAATAACATCTTCAAAATCGGACGGCTTATATTTACGTATCATAAATCTATTTTTCCTTCTTTATCTCTATAAAAATTTAAAGGATTCCTGTTTTACTTATTAGTAGTAGAACCCTCTATGTTTAATCTATTTAAATATCTACTTGCAACACTATAATATTGTCTCCTTCCTCCTCTTTAATTTCTTAACTGAAATGCTAACAATCTATTATTTTGGTTTGTGACTATTAGACTTCATAAAAAAGCGTGTATGAGGAGCGGTACGGCCTGAATGAACACTCGTGCGACAAACATTTTTTTGCGTTAACGTACCATCAAGCTCCAGCAAACGTAGTATTTCGTAAACTAAAAAATCTTTTTGTGGAGCAGATCCTGGCGGCCAAAGATTGCTGGTAGCATCTTTCAGATCCTGAATGCAAGCACCTTCAGGTTTCTTCAATGTATTTTTGATAATTTCATAGGCCGTAACATATGGAATGTGATAACAACATTTTTTCCCTTGAATAGATAATGGTCTTACTATCATGTCGTGACGAGTCACGGCCCCAGTTGAAGAGGCAGGAAAAACGCTAAACCAATCTGGCGACTCAAATCCAAATCCCATCGTCGAAGTCGCCAAATATGTTTCATCATCTTGCCGCGCAATTACTAATGGTTGATTTAAACGGGTGACGTTAATCCGATCAGGAGTCATTGTGTGCAAAATTAAGCTTACAACCTCTTCAGGGAGCATAGACGTTGCCGTAGCGATACCGTCGGCTACAGAGCCACATTGATCGATTTCTCTCGCAATGAGTTGGCAGGTAAGGTCGCTAACGTGAATATATTGCCCGTTTGGCAAACGAGGACGCGGTTCAACAACACTTTGGCCGGGATCATTAATTTGAGAAGTAAATTCTCCTCCTTGATTAATGATTTCTGCTGCTAACGCTGAACGATCAGAGCATGACGCATAATGCCCCAAATGCCCATTGGCAATCAAAGCCAAATGTCCATCATGGGAAACAAAAGGATGGGCTTGGCTGTAGCCTCCGCCCATATCAGGGCGTGTATGGGCAATTCCGATTGTTCCTGGCAATTCTTGAGCATCAGTATTTTCTAATAAATCCTTGACGCTACCTTCTACCTTGCGCATGTGTAGCTTCCCATCATGCAAAGTGCAAATACCAGAAAAATACCCCCCCGCAAGCCCTTCTTGACGCAATAACATTTCCAATAAAATTGGAGCGGCTTGGCGCCTACCAATAAAACCAGCAATATTACACATAATTCACCTTGTCCTTTTTTTTAAGTTAAAATGACCCATGTTGAATAATTGATTTATTCCCCTTTCTCTGTTTTGGGGGAAATATATAAGACTTCTATTTTGGGATCAGCAAACCAAGCTTTACTGTCTCCGAACTGATCATATCCTCCGAGCCCAACCGTCAAGCGGGCTGCGTTTTCTGGAATAGTCATGGCTACTTCCAGTTTTTGCCAGCCTCCTTCCTCTGGGTTGGCAGGTATAAGCACGCGATCGACCTTCCCGAGCCATTTGCCTCCAGCAGTCTTGGGCTGAATGCTTAATGAAGCCCTACCACCATCCAGCCAAACTTGACAACTGATGCGATATCGAGAACCTGGAACTGCTGTGAAATTTTGTCCAATTGAGGCCGCTATGCATTTTTCGAAGCGGACAGCTGCTTTGCCCTCATAATTTTTTTGCTTGTCCACTTCAACCGTGCCTTCGGTATTTGGCCGGAACCAAACTGACCAGTTGCTGATTTTCTCGTTTTTCATCAAAAAACTTGAATTTCTTACGATGTTCTTTGGTTTAGTGGCCAACGGTGTGAGAAAAGGTACGAGTAGGGGATAGTCTTTTAGTGCCTTTTGCCAAAACTGTGGCGATTGTTGCTGCTTTGCTAATAGTTGGTCAATTTCTTCCATAGTCATGTTTGGGATATTTGACAATGGCATATCTGGCATAAAGGACGCGGCGATTTTTACGCGATCGTTAAGTATCCTCAGTAGTTTGGTAGTATCCGAGATGGGTGTTGTTTCGCTAGCAAAAGTATTTAGTTGGCAAGCCGCAGCAAATGGGCGGAACACCTCCCACAACATCTCCAATCTTTTAGTGATGATCGGATGTTCTTTCGCTAGTGTTTTGGCTTCTTGGAGTGCCGATGTCATTATTTTGATATCATTAAAACTGTAGATATCATATTCATTGCTTTCATATTCGCGATTGAAATCAAACGGGTCAGTAGTACGGTTCCAAGCTTCTTCGCATTGACGGTAATAAGTCCGCATTGGCTTTGCTGCTGGACCATAAAATCCGCGACAAAAGGTGTCCATCAGAGAATTGACATCAACTTCGGGGTTCCAGAGTTGTTTTCCTATTATCCAGAGTCGTGGCGCTTCTAATACAGATGAAGCATTATTTCTTACGCTATCCGGGTAAACCTCCATATAGACGCCAGTGACTTTATGCTTGCCCAGGAACCTCAGATATTCGCCGAATTTATGGGGATAAAATTTAGGAACAGCCTTACCGTGTAGCCAGAAATAGACCCCCATCTGATTTGCGTGCCGACTCCAGTCTATCACGCCTTTCTGGTGATGATCTTTCATTGAGGGGATTACTAGATATGGCATGACATTTGGGAGTAACTGTAGTTTTACCGGAGGTTCAATGGTATTTAATCCGTAGGCCAAGCAAGTAATGAATTTATCTGGAAAATCATCCTTGATTTTGCTTGCGACCGCGTTGGCAAAGGTGAAATAACGGTCGGTTTGCGATGCGACGCCCGGAATATCCAATGAACGACAATTTTCACATTCACAGAAGTTTCCACCATCGTTAGCAGAAACACTAAATGAATCAATCCAAGGAAAGCGTTTAAACTGTTGGGTAGCTGCATCAGTAAATATCTGGATTACATCCTGATTGGTAGTGCAGGCTTGAGTTTGGCCTTTGACTGGGCGAAACCGTTGTCCTCTTAGCATATTGAAATATTCAGGATGAGTGTCGAACAGTTCACGTTTGAGGACGCTGTTGACATTATGATGAAAGAACGACCGCGTTTCTCGGCGATCTCGGGTGCCCTGAATCAGTTTATTGTAACGTCCCCAATCAGGGAGCACTCCGGATACTTGGCGATTTTTAAAAACAGGCTCGGACAATTGTTTTGTAATTGAAGCACTAAAAGTGGAAACTGCTGGGATCTCCGTACCATTTTCGCCGGGCCATATCCACAAAACACCAGCATAGCGCTCCAAAAATTCACAGACCCCATAAAATGTGGCGATAGGGCGGTTACCAATAATGACTAGCCGCTTGGTATCAACCGGATCAATCAAGAATGAATCAAGGTCATATTTTCCTAACCCAGCTTGTTTGCTAGCCTCAATTCCAGCAGGAGTTTCCCCGATGTGAATCTCCAATACCCCATCTAGATTCTTGATTCCTCCCATTCTGGCGAAAATATCCTTTATCAGCTCGGCGGCAGCAATCTCTTCTGGTGCACTCTTTTTAGGTAATACTAATCTGCACGCAGATTTACTATCTCCGAAGAATTGGTAAGGGACGGCTTTAGCGCCGTATGATACCATTGGCATTAAACAGAAGAGAACTAGTAAGAAAATTGATTTAGGCATGCTTTTATTCTTTGGTAATGGGTTTAGTGTTAAAAGATTGTTTTTTTTGGAAAAGGACTGTACTTCTTTAAGCCGATTATGTTGAGTTGTTTGCTGGTTCATATGATCTCCATTGTTAAAATAATGTAAATTCTCGGAAACATCAATACTTTTGGGTTAAAATTTGTTTCTAAATAATTATTCCTTCATTTTAATATTTTAAATTTGTTTCTAAGCGATAACGATCCAATTTGTACAAATTATTTTTGTTGTAGCTTTTATTATGTTTTTATAAATCCTCCATTGATTTTCTAATGTATTCATTCTATCAACCTCTAGCATTATATTGGTGGCTCTAGATTCCTGTTAAAATTTGGGGCTGATTTTTATTACCCCATATGTTTTATAATGTTTAAACCTATGCTAAAAGATTTAGTTTTCTGGATTTCTTTTCCACTTACTTCCACTGCTGGTTCTTCGTCCCAGAGCCTGTACTCCGTAAGCCTCTACGTAGTTGCGAGCAAATACCCCAGAAGCATGCCCATCTGCCCACTGCACGTTGACTGCTGAAGAGTGCCAAGGCCAGGCTTTGGCGAAGGAGGCACCAGAATCATGGCGATCAGTGAGAGTGTTTTTGCTCGTTTTATCTTCGTGGCAGTAGCCGTCTGCGAATACCACAATTTTTCCCAGATTTCGTAATTGATTGAGGTTGGCGGGGATTGAGCCGAAATTGACGCTATTGTACTGCTCATAGCCACTGAAACCGCCAGACCCCCCGATATGAAAGTAATTGTATCCGTAATGTGAAAAACTCAATGTTGTTTTAGTCGGGATCAGAGTTGTATTAGCAGGACAAGCTAGTGCCCGTGGGTCGGTGATGTATTTTTGACGGTAAATGAAATTTGACCAGTCACCATCACTGGTATTTGGAATACAATAATCTTTGTAATCCATCTGATAATTACCTAAAACCATGCCCAGTTGCTTTAGTTGATTCAAGCAAAATGCACTTTTTCCTTTGTCGCGGGCTTTATTCAGTGCAGGTAATAACAATGCTGCAAGAATCGCTATTATGGCGATCGTTATGAGCAATTCAATAAGCGTAAAACGCCACACATCAACGAGTTGTGACTTTCTTGGTTTGCAGTTCTGTCGAGTAGACATTATAATA
>DLIO01000132.1 GCA_002483765.1 Lentisphaeria bacterium UBA7640
CATTTACTTTTTCAATTGACTTTCTTTAACCGATTCTTAAAACAAAAGATTCTTGTTTGAATTCATGATTGATTTGAGTTAGATTATTCTCTAACTTTTTCAATCACAACAGTAGAGGGATTCTTATGATCTACGATTTTAATGAAAACTGGAAGACTTACTCCGGTGGCAAACAGAAAATATGGCGACAAACATTTAAGTTTATTAATTCTGCATCGTTGGAAATTCCAGATGGTAGACACAATATCGATGGTGAAAACATTTTCGCAATGGTCAGCAGTTATGAAACCCGGTCACTTCATGAATCTAAAGTTGAAATGCATCGTGAATTTATTGACGTTCAAACTTTGCTTTCGGGCCGTGAGATGATTTTTTATAATCCATTGCCGAGCCTCAAACGCGACGGTAAATTTAACACTGTGAAAGATTGCGGTTTTTATGAACGTAATATGAATACGGCAGTACCATTACCAATAACGCCAGGACTCTTTGCTGTTTTTTTTCCCGAAGAGGGTCACATGCCTTGTGTTTGTTTTGCTGAGACACCAGAACCGGTGAAGAAAATCGTCATCAAAATTCATCGCTCGCTGCTACTTTAAATCTGCAGCAACCGAGTCAGCCATACTTTGATGGAAAATATTTACAAAACTACAAAAGCGGAAGGTCTTTTCCGGTAAATCTTAACTGTCCGTTCGTTCGAGCAAGACAATGTTATTATATTTGAAGCGAATATTTTTCATTGTTCCATGATTATCGAAAATTTCAAATGTTGCAATTTCGTCCATGACATTTTTAACTTGCTGTGCAATTAATTCGCGGCCATCTGAGAGCACAATTCTGAATGGTCCTTGACGATTTCCGCTATTGTCAACCGCTAAATTTTCAATGAAAGCGCGATTTATTCCGCTAAACTGTTCTTTATTGGTTTTTTCTGTAACATTATCTTTGGTGGCCGTTTCTGAGCTCTTTATGCTTTTTTTACTTTTGCTTTCATCAAACCAATCAATAAAATCTGGAATTGGCAAACCTTTTTTACTCAACTTTTTACATGCTAGTTCGTATTGAACTTTTGCCATCCTCATATTGATTTCGTTTCGTACTTCTGAACCCAACTCACTTTTTTGGGCTTTACTTTCATTGGCAAGATGGGGCAATTTTTTATTGATCATAATCGGATATGCGACAGGGAGAAGCGTTCCTGCCAAAAAATGCTTAAGCATGGTGTGTCCTCGCATTTCTGCAATAGTTGCGGAGATAAATGCGCTACCCAGGATCGTCACAATCACGATTAGAGCTACAACTATGTTCTCTATGTACAATGCGCCCAATCCGGTGAAAAACAAATATCCCCAACTCCAAATAATTTCTAAATATTCCATTGTCATTCCAAAGTGTTTAAGGTTGAACAAAGTTATTCAATATAATCCCAAAGCGCACAACTTCACGCGTGTATTTAATTTTTGTTAGCAAAATAACAAAATAGTTGAGCATAGTACAGATAATATTTAACTGATTCATCAAGCGATTGATTTATATACTCTTTCGCATTATCTTCTACTATCTTATTTTTTCATGGTTTATAATTTAACGGAGAAGATTTATGCAAGATGACAATGTAGCTACCCCTTTGAGCAGTGGACAATTTTTTTCACGGATGGCAATTTTGTTTGGAGTCAGTTCTTTAGTTGGCATCGTAGGTAGTATGACCGTTTTTAATTTTCAGCAAACGATTTCCTGTTCCGTTTTTATTGCCATCATCATGGGAACTTTATTGTTTTGGAATTTACGCTTGGCCATTGCTTTTTTAGGTCTTTCAGTACTGATTTTTAGCAATTCGATCAACATTCCGACATTTATTCAATCGGCATCATTGGAGGTCATCTTATTTTTAGTCGGAATGATGGTGGTAGTCGGAGCTTTGCGTGACCTTGGTTTTTTCACATGGATAGTTCAGTTAATCGTATCAATGCCTAATTTAACTGGAAAGAAATTTATCGCAGTAACTGCAGTCAGTTCTGCATTGATGGCATGCGCGGTGGATGAAGTCACTTCCATCATTTTTATCTCTTCATTGATTTTTCAGGTATGTGATCGACTTAAATTGAATCCGACGCCTTACATTATCATCTGCGTCTTTGCCACTAATGTTGGTAGTGCGGGAACGATGATGGGTAATCCGGTTGGCATATACATTGGAACCAAAGCAGGTTTGAGTTTTGCAGATTTTATTATCTGGTCATTCCCAGTTATGTTGGTCGCGCTCGCACTGGTTGTGGTTTTGACTATGTGGTTTTTTCGCAAAGACTTGATAACCTTCGATCTTAATCTTAAAGAGCGCATGGCTAGAAATCTAAGTCTAGTACCCAAAATCGAAGTTCCCTACAAACATGGTTTGACCCTACTATTAGCTACCGTTTGTATGATTGCGTCCCACTCTTTCCTTGAAGAGATGTTTGGGCTGGGTAAGAACAGTGTTTTGTTGATAGCACCCCTAATCTGCGCAGGAATAGTGATGATTATCAAACGTAACCGTGCTCGGCATTATATCGAAAAAGAGGTCGATTGGTGGACACTACTGTTTTTCATGTTGCTGTTCGCAGTTGCTGGAACGCTTGAACACACTCATGTAGATAAAATCATGGCTGATAAATTTTCAGCGGTTTGCGGCACTAACAGCATTGTATTAATTCCACTCGTCATGGTGGTATCGGCAGTTGGGTCAGCATTCGTCGATAATGTTATTTTTGTAGCTGCTTTTTGTCCTGTGATCAGTAAACTAGCGATTGGAATCAAAGATTTGCCGTTATGGTGGGCGTTACTCTTTGGAGCTTGTTTTGGCGGCAATATCACCATGATTGGTAGCACTGCCAATATCGTGGCACTTGGGATGTTAGAAAAACGTTCACATGTTCATGTGATGTTTTTCCAATGGTTGAAAATCGGAATTTTAGCTTCAATTGTCACTTGTGGTTTTGCTTGTCTCGCGCTTTATGCTTTGGCCCCGTTGATGCCTGATCGTTATGCACAAATCTCCAAAAATGACTTTCAAGATTATTCTGCAGTTCTAGAAAATAAAAATGCCATAATCAAAGCTGAAACTACACCTTTATTCAATACAATATGGTTAAAACCTGAAGATAAAACTCAATATTCATCGGTAGTATTGAAAATGTTCGGAGATAAACGCGAGTCCATTAATATAATTGCCTATTTGCCGGAAAATATAATTTTAGACTCAAACGACACGGCTGTAGAACACCATTTTAAAGGGAAACTGTCACATACTGGGCGCGCTGATTATCCGGCTATGATGATTGTGGAAGAGATTATAACGGAACAACTCCAGCATTGACCGAGTTTTTTAATGTAAAATCAAGATATTTCGGCTTCTAGCGTTAAATATGAGCTTTTTAATTTGAAACTTGCATGATTTATTGTAAGTTCCAACTTTACCATAACAACTAAAAATACTCCATACATATAAAATCATACATTATATAACTTTTTTATATAAACAGCAAAGAGGATGATAGATCATGATTGATGAATTGAGAAGTACAATTTTACGCGACGAACACCTCGCACTTGGCGCACGCATGGTGCCATTCGCTGGCTGGGATATGCCGGTACAATATCCTGAGGGGATTCTAGCCGAACACCGTCATACGCGCGAGCATGCTTCATTATTCGACATCTGCCACATGGGGGAATTTCGAGTTTTTGGTAAAGGTGCACGCGAAGCTTTAGATAAAATTTTTGCGCGTCCGGTTTTCGATCAATCACTCGGTTCGTGTCGCTACAATTTTTTACTCAATGACGCCGGTAAAGTTATTGATGATTTGATCATCTATTACACAGGCGAAGATGATTATTTCATTGTCACCAACGCTTCACGACGTGATGAAGATGCCGCACAGATTACAAAACATCTTCCGGATGGCGTTGAGTTTGTTGATCTCTCTGATGAAACCGCCAAACTTGACCTGCAGGGTCCAGAAAGTGCCACCATTATTGCTTGCGTTGCCAAGCTCACTGAAAAAGAATTGCCTGCATATTTCTGTTGGAAATGGGTGGAAATCGATGGCGTTCGCGTTTTGCTGAGTCGAACCGGCTATACTGGAGAGTTAGGTTTTGAACTCTATTTCCCAATGAACCAAGCGGTTAAAATATGGCGTCGACTTCTAGAGTTCAAAAATGTCAAAGCCGCCGGGTTAGGTGCACGCGACACCCTGCGCCTCGAAATGGGATTAGCGCTCTATGGACATGAATTAAATCTAGAAACCACTCCTCTTGAAGCTGGCTATGAATTTATGTTGAAAATGAACGAATATCCTTCGCGCCAATTTATTGGTCGTAAAGCTTTGGAAAAAACTTCGACCGAACGTGAATTGGTGGCGATTTGTGTTGAAGGACGCCGTGCCGCTCGTGAACACACTGAAGTGTTAAGCGATGCGTTGACACCTATCGGAACTGTTACTTCTGGTGGTTTTGCACCTTCGTTAGAACGGTCTATCGCCCTTGCATACGTCAAAAAGAATACTTTGTCGCTTGGCGACAAAGTTTTTTTAAATGTTGGAAAAACGCCAATTGTCGGAGAAATAGTGAAATTACCATTCTATAAAAATGGTACCGCAAGAATAAAAATCTAAGAAAAAGTAGAAAAAACAACAAGTCGTCTTGAAATTTTTGTCACCTTAAGGCATTGTGTTGGCAAATTTGATTTAAAGGCAAAATTAATAAAACTAAAGGAGTAGTATATAATGAAATATTATACCGAAGATCATGAATGGGTTGATGTAGTGGGCAAAGAAGTTACAATAGGAATTTCCGAATATGCGGCCGAAGAATTGGGCGATATAACCTTTGTTGAGTTACCAACCGAGGGAGACGATTATATCATTGGCGACACCATTGCTACCATTGAATCAGTCAAAGCAGCATCAGATGTTTACAGCCCAATTAGTGGCACCGTATCAGCGATTAATGATGATCTCAACGACGACCCCGGAATGATTAATAAATCCGCTGAATCTAAAGGTTGGATTTGTAAGATAAAAGATTTCGACTCATCCGAACTGGATGACATGATGACGGAGGAAGCTTATTCCAAGTTTCTTCGTACATTGAAAAAATAATTACCATCGCCTTATTCGCATCCAATAAAAACATAAAAGCATCCAGCTTTTATGTTTTTTATTTTCTAGCGTATGTTTGTTGTATCTTTTAAAAAAGATATAATTTCAGGAATCTTGATCTGGAGG
>DLIO01000138.1 GCA_002483765.1 Lentisphaeria bacterium UBA7640
TTTACTTTTTCAATTGACTTTTTGTATTTTTCCCTTAAAAAACTCTTTTTCAAGCTTGATGAAAAATAAAAGTGAGCTATCTTAATGGCTTGTGTTACCAGACTGCCGCGGAGAGGTGGCTGAGTGGTCGAAAGCAACGGTTTGCTAAACCGTCATAGGGGTAACTCTATCGGGGGTTCAAATCCCCCCCTCTCCGCCAATTAACTCTTTAGAAGTAAGAATCTTACACAAGCCATCAAAACCAATACATGACGAAATTATATAAAATAGCTTCCCTTGTTTTCTCCTTGCTTTTGGGCTTTGTTTTTTTATAAAATCCAAAGTAATTATCCATCGATGAAATTTAGCTCTGAGAAAAAGGCAGTTGTCTACTAACCTTTGAGTGCTATTTTCTCATTTTTAGGGTTCAAATCATCTCCCTCTCCGCTAAATTTATGCTAAAACCCCTATTCCTTTGCACCTTTCGAATAATTGAGTTGATTTTTCTCTAGTTTGCTGTAATTTTACATTTACGATCATCCATTTTGGTCATTCCGAAATTATAAGCCCCAAGGCGGGATACTAGCAGTGGGTTTAAAACCGGTTAATGATAGTTGAGCCAAATTGCTTTTAATCGTATAAATTAATTGTGGATATAGGGAAATAATCATGCTTTTTCATATAAAATGCGCAAATTGCGGAACTGTTTATGATCTTTCTGGAGATAACCTGAGGCAGTGCCTGCAATGTGGGAAATGTCATGAAGTATTTTTTGTCCCTGCGAAGGATAAGATGGACACTAAGGGAACATATCTGGCTGAGCCGCTTCCACCTGGTGTTATCAAGATTTCCTGCCCTAAGTGCTCCTCAAATTATGAATTAACCTCTGAGTTTATTGGGCAAAAAGTTGAATGCGTCGAATGTTCTCAACTGTTTGTTGTCAAAAAGCCAATCCCCATAACACCGCCTCAATCTCAACCATCAACTGCCGAAAATAGATTTGCCGATGACCGCACCGTCAAGTTAAAGAGACAATCGGACGGTAAACCTCAAGGAATGATTCCCGATTATGGCTTTTACCAACAAAAAACCACGCCGGCATCAAAATCAATGGCAAATATTCCTGATCATTTCCCTGTTTTCTGTCCGCAATGCGGTTTGAAGTATGAAGTTACTCGTGAATTAATCGGAGAACAAGCTGAATGCGAATGTAGTCGTCTTTTCAAAATAACTGCTCCCCTACCAACTCCCCAAAATAGCATTGCGAGCAAGCCAGCAATAAGACCACAGCCCAAACCTGAACCACCGCCTCCACTTCCAGTTGCGATCCCAGAAAAATCATTTGCAACCGAGTTAGAGAAACTAATGGTAAAAGAACAGAAATCCTCATCTGTAGAAGATAGATTCATTGATGACCGTACCGTCAAGCTCAAGCGTCAAACCGATGGTAAACCGCAGGGAATGATTCCAGATTATGGCCTGTCCAAACAAGCACCTACGATTGCCCCCAATCAAGCAAATATTCCTGAACATTTTCCTGTTTTTTGCCCACAATGTGGTTTAAAGTATGAGGTCACCCGTGAATTAGTCGGAGAGCAAGCTGAGTGTGAATGCGGACGCCTTTTTAAAATCGTCGCTCCGTTGCCAGCGCGTAAAGGTGGCAACGCTACTACTACTCCGCCAGCCTCCGCTCCTGTCCCAACACCGACAAGACCAGCCTTCCAGACCCCCTCTGTTTCAGCTAAAAAGTCAATTGAAGAGGAAGTTAAAACGCCAATCACCGAGGAAAGATTTAACGATGACCGCACCGTTAAACTTAAACGGCAATCGGGAGGAAAGCCACAGGGGATGATCCCAGATTATGGCTTATCACAACAAAAATCACAACCAGTTGTCCCACAACAGGCAAATATTCCAGAGAATTTTTCGGTTTTTTGCCCGCAGTGCAATTCACAGTATGAGGTCACTCGTGAATTGATAGGAGAGCAAGCTGAGTGTGAATGTAGTTGTATTTTTAAAATTGCAGCTCCAGCACCAAAGCCCAAAGCTCCGATTAAACTCGAGAAAAAGCCAATTCCACAGTCAACTTCAGCACAACAAAAATCTAAAGCAAAACCTGCATCAAAGCCCATACCGCCTTCGCTACCATGGTATATGTTTTGGAAGCGATTATTTGGAAAATCGTAGAATATGGATGATTTTATTGAGGAAAATAATTTATTTCCATTTTTGCGAGCCAAGCAAAAAGCGGAGTAACTTTTGCGAAGAGACCTGAATTTTCGTTTAATCAAGAGATCAGCTAGATATTACAAAAAAAATCTGGTTAGGACAATGACACTATAGTGGGAATAATCTATAATTGAGAAAACTAAATAGATATTCTTGTCTGTGTGCTTTGTAGTAACTGTTGGTTCTAATTAACGAGCATAATGGCGAGAACTTAAGAACGAAGTTACAAAGCGTAGACTGTAAAAATTTGACTTACATCAACCTTAAGTTATGTATCGACAGATCCAAGATGATTTAAACCGCTCTTGAGCTTGTAAACCGTAAAATATTGCGATAGATTGTTTTTTGAAATTATTCTTAAATTTAACACTGAGAGAGATCATAAATGCCAAAAGTCAGCATCGGAGTTAGCACCTATAACCGTCGGGATTACTTGCGTGAATCGCTGAAATCCCTTTTAGAACAAACCTACAGTGATTTTGAGATCATTGTTGTCGATGACGGTTCTAGCGACGATACCGGCGAGATGGTAGCACGGGAATTCCCACAAGTCAGATATTTTTACAAAGAAAACGGCGGTGACGCTTCAGCAAAAAACCTTGCGGCGGTTAAAGCGAAAGGTGAATATTTAGTATTCAACGACTCGGATGATCTTTTTTTGCCAGATGCGCTAGAGAATTTACTACAACCACTAGAGAGCCATCCAGAAGCGTGTTCCTACGGAAACTACATCAGCATTGATGCCGACGGAAATAGGTTACCGACTCGAAAGAAAATGACGACTTATCCCTCTGGACGAATTCTCAATGAAATGTTGCGTCACATTATAGTCTGCTGTACTGGTTTTATTATACGAACAGATGAATTTATTAGACTTGGTGGTTTCGATACGTCGATGCGAGTCGCTCATGATTACAAGCTCCTACTCAAAATAGCCGCAGAACATGAGTTTATTGCCCTTAATAAACCAGTCTTTTTGCGCCGTCGCCACGATGGTAATATCTCGCAAGGTAGTTACGACAAAGTCGCAATCATTGAGTCAATAATACGCGACTTTGTTGCCGAAAACGTTAAAAATCCAGAGATTGACAAACAGGTTGTTCGTCATCGCTTAGCACGGCTCAATGAACAACTGGCCCGTGAGGCGCGACACGAAAACCTCGGAATTGAAGTAGTCCGTAAGCATCTCAACGAAGCATTAAAAAATAGATTAACCCCGAAAAGTCTTTTTCGTAGAGTTTTTTCTCACTGAAGATCAACATTTTGATAAATAAGTTTTTGTCCAAAGTAGCGAAAAAGTAATCTGAGTTAATGACTAGAAACAAACGTCTGCCGATCTTTCTGTTTCGCAATTTTTTGTCTTATTTTATACTCGATCTTTTCGTAAATTTTTCCATAATACGGATTCATTTTGCGCATATCCTTTTTCGTGGATAATATACCTGTTTTTTTAGGCATGAAACCCTTCGGCGTACAGTAAAACGCATCAGCGTTAAGTACTTCATCAGTTAATGGTGGAAACTTTCTTTTTATTAAATGGATATATAAAAACTGATCACTTTTCACGCAATTATCTTGATCTAAGTACGCTCGCAAAACCCTACCGTTTTCCCAGAAAAAAAGTTGGTAATGATGATCCGGTGCGGGTGCTTTATATTTTTTATTACTCCGTCGACGCAGAGAGAAACGTTCATTCAGCCAACTGATGTCGGCAAACGGCATTTCGTCATACATCGCCAGATTATTCTCTTTGTAGATTCGATAAATGCCGTGCCATTCATCGAATGCATAGTTGCGCGGATTACTGATTACGGTTTCCCAATCATGAACGCTCCCGGATAATTTATAATTAGCTCTGGTTTTCGGGTTGTTTTGATAAATTGAGAGGTGTCCCATCGGTAGAATTTTCTCAAAACTAACCAGTAAATCGTCGGTCAAAAAACTTCTAATATCTCCAAATATAAGGTCAATATCGCAATATCCCCAAAAATCGTATTCGTTAAGATAATCTTTAAAAATATCGCCATACATCACTTTGTAATCACACAATTTATACGCATGTGGTAAAATCGCTTTGTCGGTTTCTAGATTTTTGCGGATCAATGCATAAATATCTGCCAATGAAGAAGAATGCAAATGCACATTTTTCGGTAAATTGTCAATTCGCTGATCGGAAAAGAGCAACCAGTCAACGGTAGGGTTTTCCGCACATGAACGCAGCCACAAAGGGAAAAAATTCGGCAGTTTGCCGACCCAGCAGGTAACAATCCCAATTTTTTTCATATAGCATTCCTGCACGCAACAATCTTTTTCCATGAATGAACCTGCAGGATATTTTGCGCATATTTCCCTTTGTTCAAAACGGCATAAACATCCACGGTTTCTTCATGTAAACCGGCTGGCATACTTAGTTCCTTCTTTTGCATTTCCATTTCCTTCGCCTTTCGGATTAGTACCAATTAGTATTCATTACTGATTAAAATCTCCATCCCGCTCTTTCGTACTTTTCGCCGTTAAAACCTCTCACCCAACTCACCCAACTCAC
>DLIO01000103.1 GCA_002483765.1 Lentisphaeria bacterium UBA7640
ATAAGGGAGTCGAACCCTTGACCTGTTGATTGCGAACCAACCGCTCTAGCCAACTGAGCTAATGCCCCAAATCTAAATTTGAGAAGATTTAATATAAAGCTGGCAGAAAAAATATCAAGGATGCCAAAAAGTTTTCCTTCCATAGAATCTTTGAAAATTTGGCTTTGCAGTTTGCTCGCTAGGTTGGCGTTTGATTATCGATAAAATTGAGCGAAGAACGAAAAGAAATTAGAAAATTGCATTTATACCGTGTAAGTTAAGAGTCAGTAACTCTGAGGAGCATAAAATTATGAATAAATATAACCGTCGCGAGCGAGGTTCCACCATTCTTGAAACTCTGCTCTGCATTGGAATTTTAATGATCGTGTTTTTTGGATTGATTCAGGTTTTTAATTTCGCCGTGGCCAATATGATTTGCGAATATTCGGCGTTTTATGCAGTCAAATCCCATGCTTTGGGTTATACGCCATCAATTACCCGCCGAGCGGCACGAGTCGCCGCCATGCCAGCCAGCGGACGCGATTTGTCTGCAATCAGAACTGGCACCTACGACTCAAGCGCGGTATTGCGTCGCCGATTATCCGACCGTGCCCGAGATTACATGCAATTTGACCGCGCTGGCACTTATCACATCAATTATGAATACTGGCTCGACCAGGAACTGGGCGGTTCTGCGCCATTTTTATCGGTAGGCGCTGGGACGAACGAAAAAACCGTCAGTAGCACAGTGGCAATATACAATAAACCGATGTTCGATTTTCTACGGATGACAAGATCCAGTGCAAGAAGGATCTCCAGCAGTCGCGTGGAAATGATCAACCATTCACGAAACTATTTAAGAAGCGACGGTTATCATGTCAATACACCTCAAGAATAGCGAACGCGGGCAGGTGATCCTGCTTAGTTTGGTGATTGTGATCATTTTGACACTGGCGGCGCTCTTTCTCTTTGACTTCCAGCTGGCGATTCGTGGTAAAATGAAAGTCGAAACTGCTGAACAAGCCGCTGCACTCGTCGCCGCCGAATGGCAACGCAACTCTTTAAACTTGATCGGGGAATTGAACCTGATCAAGGCTTGCGATGCCATGCTCCAAGATTATGAACCGGCAGATGTTACCGTTCTTGAGGGTCAGGATCGCCAAACCTTGCTAACCATCGCGGCTGGGCGCACCCTAACCGAAATGCAGTCACGCATCGCGTTCGTGGGGCCAATGATCGCCTTTGGCGCCGCGCAACAAGCCGCCAAATACAACGGCATTAACATCTTTGATTATAACAAAGAAATTGAAACCCAATATTTTAATCCCGATGAAGATATTGAAGATTTACTCAACGAAAAAGAAGAGGACGCCAATAAAAAAACCGTTTATGACGATATCCGTCAATATCGCCGTAAACTTGATTATGATCCACGCTACACCAATTTGGGCGAATACATCAATCACTACAAATGGAAAGAACCCTACAAAGCGCTGTTGGCAGAAATTCGCGAACGTGGCTTGGCGGTCAGACCGAGCGGGATGTCCTATATGACCAGAGTGAACCCCTCATGGTTGAAAAATGAAGGTGTCTATGAGGTCTGTCTTAACCTCGAAGCCAATGGTGTGGAAAACATCCAAGGCGTTTATCTAAAGAATCTGGGAATACTTTATCTTCCCGATTCGTTCTGGGAAGGGAAATGGTGGCAGATATCTTATGAGCTGAACGGTTTCCCGCGACAAAGCGAAATCTATCTGCTGAACGTGGATTTCTCTTCCTCAAGCAGCGCCGGAATGGATATAAAACCATTGCTGGAACATTTTCTCCCCGGAGAATACGTCACTGAAAGCCGCGAACTGGGTGCAGCATTCCTGTGGTGCGTTTTCAATATGAACCAATGGGAACCTGAATATATGGATGAAGCGTGGTTGGATCGCAGTTTTTTACGCGATGAACTCAAACCGAGCGCGATCTATCAAGGGGCAATCGCTATGGCGACGACTTACGAACGCATCAAGACCATCAGCAAACATCGCGTGGATACGGCTAGATCCGAAGGCCAAGCGTTGCGCGTCTTAAAAATGGGCACGGAAGATGCGGCAATCCTCAGAAAAATCGACAATGAATCGTTTCGTATCGGTTCAGATGTCCGGTTTGATAACGAAAATGGCGGTTCCGTCGCAATGCCGATTGGCCAATTAGACAATGAGACACCTCCGTATTTATCCTCGATGGTATTGCCAGTTTTTCATAATACTGCCCTGATTCCCAGCACCATGTTTCCCGTGACTTCGTTCCAATCAACACTGACCAATTTAGAACGTTTTTTAATCTGGCTGGGTGGCTTAGATAACTTCGATCCACCAACCATCGAAGGGCAGAATGAAGCTGGCGAACCCGTCAGCCTACCGACAGCGCCACCAGTTGGAACCGAACACTATTATCAAGCCTTGCTCTGGCTGACTAAACCTGAGAATCGGAAATCTATTTTCAATCCGCCATTTACCTGGGCAAGATACAGCGCAATGGGTATTGAGGAATATTTTAGAGCTGATTACAAATATAATCCCATCAGTAGACCTGAGGGTGCCGGTTGGCTTCAACAAGCGTATGTCGGATCGCTCCCGTATGAATGGACGCGCGAAAATCAATATCGACAAGTGGACGTAAACGATGAAGAGGTTACGCCGAAAATGAGAGAGACCGACATCAGACCACCATTTGTGCTGTATTATAGAAATCGCGGGCCACGCCCACCACCACTGACCAACGAAGAGTATTATCTTTATACGCCAGTTGGTGGTTCAAAAGGCTATTATCGCGGACCAAATATCGGCCCACCGCGGCTTTAAGGAGAAATGAAAAATGAAAATTTCTTACCATGAAAAAGGTCAAGCAATGGTCGAAATGTGCGCTGGACTGATTGGGATTTTAGTGATTATTATCGCAATTATTTTGATCTCTGGAATTAATATCACCAACATAAGAATGCTTCAAGAAAGCAAAAGTAACGCCGAAACCTCAGCACTAAGCGCCGATGTTGACGACTTGACCGTGCGACCTGATATCCTTTCTTGGGATTATGGCACTAATAATATTCCATTCTCCGGCGATGATCGCGCTGTTAACGTCGCAAATAGCGAATCTGACGTCGCTGGAAATGCTCTGCAAAGCGCAGATTATTCACAAGCAAACGCTCCGAATCCCCCTTATGAATATGACTTTACTCCATTAAATGAAGCAAGGTTACGCACCGGCAGTCTCTCTGCAAGCGCGAATCTAGGTAACAATGTATTTACAAATTTTGCCACCGCTGCAAATTTGATTTCTGGCAGTTCTACAAATAACAATACTCTCTATTCCTATCGTTTTGCTTCTTCAGGAGAACGTCGTGCTTTCTACAACGCAGCGGCGCATTGGCTGGGAATCAATACCCAAACTATGTTTGATCGTTGGAGAGAATCCAATGTCGCCTGGATGCCTAAAAACGCCGACGGCGATGCTGTCAGCATTGACCGATAACTAAACTAAGGAAACCTGTTATGGAAGAGATAATCCCAAAATTGCAAGAATGGCTGGTGTTATACGGAATTAGAGTTGCTGCGGCATTCTTTATTATGTTTGTCGGTTGGTTGGCAGCAAGAGGAACTAGATCGCTGGTTCGGGGATTATTCCACCGCTGGCATATTGAGGAAACGCTGGTCTCATTTTTCTCCAGCCTCAGTTTTTTTACCGTACTGGGCTTTACCCTGATTGCGATGTTGGGAAAGCTCGGCATAGAGACGGCATCATTTGCTGTGGCCATAGGTTCGGCCGGTCTGGCAATCGGCTTAGCGTTGCAAGGTTCTTTGTCCAATTTCGCCGCTGGAATTCTCTTGATTATCTTCAAACCATTCCGCGCTGGGGATTTTATTGATGGCAATGGTTCGATGGGTACTGTTGCAGAGGTCGGAATTTTTACAACTAAAATAAATTCCACTGATAATAAAAGAATCATTATCCCAAACGCCAAACTCACCACTGAAAAGATCATCAACTTTTCCCATCAAAAAACTCGTCGAATTGATATTGTTATAGGGGTAAGCTACAGCTCTGACATTGACCACGTAAAGCAAGTTTTAAACGATATTCTGTCCAAAGATGAACGTATCCTTAAAGTTCCGGCGCCAAATATTGCTTTAATGGAACTTGGCGATAGCAGCCTTAATTTCGTCGTCAGACCATGGGTCAAAACCGCTGACTATTGGCCAGTGCATTTTGCACTCCAGGAGGGCATTAAAAAGAGTTTTGATGCCGAAGGAATATCAATCCCTTTCCCACAACGGGATGTCCATCTTTACAAAGAAAGCTGAGTTTAAAGAGTAGTTTGAATGCGGGGCTGGGGCTCCGCGTTCCTTCTTAAAACTAAACACTTAGTAATTTAAATTTCCCTTCCGTGGCTCTCGGTGTATTCCGTGGTTAAACTCCGGTTTAAATACCTCTAACTCATGGTTCCAATTCACGCGCGCATAATGCGCGCGCGAATTAGAGATACACTTTACAACTGTTAAGCGCTTACTATAAAATCAAATTTTAGTGATTTTTACGCCACAATTTATTTCATTCAACAACACTTGATCTGATTCCACTAAAACGCCGGATTCAATTTTATCCGCGAGCGTTTCAGTAGCGATGTAGTTGTGGAAATTTTTCAACGCAGGTTCCCATTCAGCGGGAACTTGATAACTGACTGCAATGCGATCCGAAACTTCCAAACCACTTTCTTTGCGCAAATTCTGAATACGACTGACCAATTCACGGGCGAATCCTTCTTCCAGCAATTCCTGCGTCATCGTCGTATCCAGTGCCAAAGTAATGGCACCCTCATTAGCGACGGTCAATCCAGGTTTTTCTTCGCGTCGCACATCAAAATCTGCAGACGTCAACAAAACTTCAGTGCCGTTTGATAACGTGATGGGACGTTCCGCGCCGCCGAGGATTGCTCCAATATCCGAGGAGGAAAATGACTGGATTAGCGCTGCCGCTTCTTTCATCATTTTGCCTAATTTCGGGCCGAGTGTTTTGAAATTAGCTTTGGCATTGTAAGTGACCAATTCGCTTTCGTCAGAACTAAACACGATCTCTTTGACGTTCAATTCTTCAGCAATAATATCCACGGTTTCACGCAGCAATTCACGAATCTCCGTATCGGCGACAACAATTACAGCTTTGCCGAGCGGTTGGCGCGTTTTTAAGTTATTCTGTGAACGCAGGAAACGCCCCAACTTTACTGCAGTCATGGTATTTTCCATCTGTTTTTCCAACGCTTCGTCGCGCTTTGAGTTATCAATTTGTGGATAATCACAGAGATGCACCGATTCTGGCATATCTGCGGTCCGCAGATTGCGATAAATTGTTTCAGTCACAAATGGAATAAATGGC
The DNA here is from genome assembly GCA_002483765.1 of Lentisphaeria bacterium UBA7640. GTDB lineage: Bacteria > Verrucomicrobiota > Lentisphaeria > Victivallales > Victivallaceae > UBA7640. The sequence goes on from DLIO01000103.1 coordinate 5,401, forward strand.
GCGGCAGTGTGCGCAAAAGTTAATAGCGCATAATGCAACGTCTGATAGGCTTCGTTCTTATCGGTGTCATTCTGGCTCTTCCAGAAACGACGCCGGCTGCGACGGATATACCAATTGGTCAAATCATCGACAAATTGAGTAAAACGTGTTGCCGCTTTTTGCAGATTGTAGTGATCCATCTCATTGCGAATCTCCTCAGTCATCTGAGTTAAAGAACTCAGAATCCAGCGATCAAGCGGATTGCTCAAATTTTGTGGAGCTAACCCGCCGGGCTCTGGGCGCCAGTTATCGACATTCGCGTAGGTCACCAGAAAACTGTAAGCATTCCAAATCGGAATCATCACTCCACGCAGTACCTCTTTTATGCCATTTTCAGAAAAACGCAAATCTTCAGCACGTACCACCTGAGAACCGAGCATAAATAAACGCAACGCGTCGGCGCCATATTGATTGACAACAACCATCGGATCTGGATAGTTCTTTTTTCGTTTGGACATTTTATGTCCATCTTCTGCTAAAATCATGCCGTTGACAATGACGTTTTGAAACGCCGGTTTATCGAATAACGCCGCGCCAAGAACGACTAAAGTGTAGAACCAACCGCGCGTCTGATCCTGTCCCTCAGCAATGAAGTCTGCGGGAAAATGGGCCTCAAAATGTTCCTTATTCTCAAAAGGATAATGGTTCTGCGCATAAGGCATTGAACCACTTTCAAACCAGCAGTCCAAAACTTCAGTGACTCGCGTAAGTGGCGATTTTCCAGTTGGCGACGGAATAGTGATCTTATCCATGAAATGTTTATGAATATCGTCAACCTTGTGTCCGGTTAGTTTCTCCAGTTCCTCTACGGAACCGATACAAATGGCCTCGCCCTCTTCATTGCGCCAAATTGGTAGCGGTGTGCCCCAGTAACGATTGCGGCTAATCGCCCAGTCGCGAGCATTTTCCAGCCATTTGCCAAAACGCCCATCCTTGATATGCGCGGGCATCCACGTGATTTGACGGTTTGCTTTCAACATTTTTTCTTTAATCTTACCGATATCGACAAACCAGGTCGAAACCGCACGATAGATCAGCGGCACATCATCCCGCCAGCAATGCGGATAATTATGATTTATGGTACCACGGTGAACCAAGCTGTCTTCGGCTTTTAAACGGGCAATGATCTCTTTATCAGTATCTTTGACGTAACGCCCCACATAATCGCTTACTTCAGCTGTAAAACAACATTGTTCGTCAATCGGGCAAACCTCTGGAACGCCGTTCGCTTTCCCACAGATGCTGTCTTCTTCGCCAAATCCAGGAGCGGTATGAACGATTCCACTACCATCTTCAGTGCTAACATAATCAGCACAAACCACGCGAAACGCGCCCTCTTTTGCCAATTCAGCAAAATATGGGAACAATGGTTCGTAATGCATCTCTTTGAGCGCTTCGCCTTTAAATTCCTCGACTATCTCTGGCGTTTCTTTGTAATATGCGCCAACCCGCGCTTTCGCCATAATATAGAAATTATCTTCATCTTTGATTTTCACATAATCAATATTCGGCCCAACCGCCAACGCCATATTGGAGGGCAACGTCCACGGCGTCGTCGTCCAAGCCAAAAGGTAAGTATGTTCAGCTCCTTTGACTTTAAAGCGCACCGTTATCGCGGGATCGGTAACTTCAGCATAACCTTGATTTGCCTCAAAATTTGACAAAGGCGTGGCGCAACGTGGACAATACGGTAAAATCTTATAGCCTTCATAGATCAATCCTTGATCCCAAAGGTTGCGGAATACCCACCAGATGGATTCCATATAATCCAAATCCATGGTGCGATAACCGCCTTCAAAATCAACCCAGCGTCCCATCCGTTTAACGACTTCTTCCCACTCTTTGGTGTAGCGCAATACAATCCCACGACAGGCTTCATTAAAATTATCGATTCCAAAAGCTTCAATATCTTTTTTGCTGGTCAGTTTCAGCTCTTTTTCCATCTCATTTTCAACCGGCAAACCATGACAGTCCCAGCCAAAGGTACGCGGCACAAATTTTCCACGCATAGTTTGGTAACGCGGCACCACGTCTTTAATCGTTCCCGCCAAAAGATGTCCGTAATGCGGCATGCCAGTAGCAAATGGTGGGCCATCATAAAATACATATTCAGGAGCATCTTTGCGATTTTCTTGGGATTTTTGGAATATCTGGTTATTTTCCCAGAATTCAAGAATTTCCTGCTCCATTGCGGGGAAATCCGGTTGCCCTCCAGTAGGTTTAAACATAATAACATTATTCCTTTATGAAAATTTAAACTAATCAAATAAAAGCCCTTAATATAACCGCAATTAAGGCTTTTTTCGAGTTTGAGTTCAGCTTTTAACCAAAACCTCCGGCGTCAGGCCCATTTAAAAGTGGTAGAAGAAAAGACTTTAGCCTCGAAATACACAGAACGCGAAAAAGAAATGGGGGAAGAGAGGAGTTTAAACACAGAGCACACAAAGAAGACACAGAGAGCGCAGAGGGAACAAGGGAAGAGGTTTTTTCTCGCTTATCTTAGCGTCATGAAACCTGAGATACCATTTTGCGGAAGTGTGCTAGCGATAACATAAATAATACCGTACCGATTATAGATAAAATCAGAAACGGTACCCATACCACATTCATCCCAGCACCACGATATAAAATTGCCTGGCTGAGTTCGACAAAATGAGTAGTGGGCGCTAGTTTCATGAAAACTTGAACCGCCTGCGGCATGCTTTCGCGTGGCGTCATGCCACCAGAGAGCATCTGCATTGGGAGCAGAACCAGCAGCAACAATATCCCGAATTGAGGCATGTTGCGAGCACTCGAAGCCAAAAATATCCCCATGGAAGTACAGGCGAAAAGATGTAGCGCAACCCCACAGACGAACAATATAATCGATCCCTCCACCGGCACTCGCAGGAGACCTTGGATGATGAATAATAACGAAAGCACCGCTGCCGTCATTACCACAAGTCCCATCGACCAAACTTTGGATACCATGATTTCAAAAGGTGTCACTGGCATGACCAAAAGATGCTCTAAGGTACCGTGTTCGCGTTCCCGGATCAGAGCTGCACCAGTGAGAATGATGGATAACATCGTCACGTTATTAATCAATTCCACCATCGAACCGAACCATGAACGGGTCAAGTTGTAATTAAAACGGTTTCTAATAACGTTTTGTGCTGGAAGCGGAGTAAGATTCGTACTCGTACTGTTAAGAAATGTTGATATTTCGCCCATGGCGATTTGTTGAATATAACCACTACCGGCGAAAGCTTGTGACATGCGGGTGGCATCGACATTTAATTGCATGACTGGTCGGTTTCCAGCAAAAACATTTTTTTGAAAATTATGGGGTATAACTAGGATGAAAGTATAGTCGCCGCGGTTCATAGCAGGATCTATTTCGCCTAAAGATATTTGATCTGCAGCGACAAACATCGGCGGGAAAAACGCATCGCTGATCCGTCCAGACAAATGCGAACGGTCTTCATCAACTACGGCTATGGCGGCATTGGAGATGGATTCTGGCGAAGAAGTAGCCGCGATATAAACGCCAACACTAAAGCTATAGATAATCAATCCAAGCATTAGCGGATCCCGCACAAGTCCGCGAAATTCCTTGATCCCAAGATTGATAACATTTTTTATTTTCTGTAACATTACACCAATTCTCTGTTAACTGTTTTGATCACGATGCCTGCTTTTTTTGGAGGATAATACCAAGTCCAAGAATGATCGGAATGGTTATAACCAGTGCAAACATCGGGCCATGTAAATCGGAAAAATTCAGAGCTTTATTAAAAACACCCCGACTGATAAGCAACATATGGGTCGTCGGATAAATGTTACCAATAAAACGCCCCATCCCCTGTAACGTCGATACCGGATTAATTAAGCCACAAAACTGAGTAGCTGGCAACAGCGTACCGATCATGGTCAGGAACATCACCGCAATCTGGCTGCGCGTTATCGAAGAAGCCAGCAATCCCATTCCCGTGGAGATGATGCAATAAAGTAGTAGTCCTAGTGCCAGCGTTGGAAAGCTCCCCTTGATCGGGACATCAAAAACCAGCACTGCCATCAATAACAACAAAAGGAAACTTACGCTAGAAAATAACACGTACGGCAACTGTTTGCCGAGCAAAAATTCAGCACGACTCAAGGGTGTCACGTACAAATTAATAATGGAGCCCATCTCTTTTTCCCGCACTACAGCTAAAGCGGCGAGAATAGCCGGAATCATCATCAGCAAAATGGGAATTACCGCAGGAACCATCGCCGGCAGACTCTCCACATCGGGATTATAACGGTATCGAGTTTCAAGCGAAGCCGTAGGAGTCACATTCAAACTATTCTTCTGCGCTTGCTGCGCCAGCCAATCAAAATGAATCCCCTGCACATAACCTTGAATGGTTTCCGCTCGCATGGGCATGGCGCCATCGACCCAAAAGCCGATTTCTGGCGTTAATCCCTGATCAACTTCTTTGCCAAACTTAGGTGGAAATTCAAGTGCCATAGTAATCTCCCCACTGCGCATACGCTGATCGAGGTCGTCGTAATTCAAAATCGGCGATTTTTCGATAAAATAGCGCGAGCCCGAAATATTCAAGGCGTAATTTCTGCTCATCTCTGACTGATCATGGTCAAGAACGGCAAAAGTAAGGTTTTCCACATCCATATTGATACCAAATCCCATGACCAGCATCAGCACCAATGCTCCAAACAGGGCCAGAACCGCACGGACTGGGTCACGTATTAATTCAAGATTTTCACGCCAACTGCAAGTGAGTAGCCGTTGAATATTGAATCCTGGAATGGAAAATCTACTTACCGTTTCTTTTTTCTGCCGGGTTGTGAAAGAAATTATCTCTTCCGGTTCTTGACCGGAACTCTTTTTGTTCGCCTTCTCTGCTTCGACTAAATAACTGATAAACGCATCTTCCAGAGTCGCTTCTTTGCGTTCTTGGGTGATCGCCTCCGGAGTATCGCAAACTAGCGATTTACCGGCATGCATCAATGAGATGCGATCACAACGTTCCGCTTCATTCATAAAATGAGTGGTGATAAAAATAGTTACTTTGTCTTTTCGCGACAACTCGATAATGAGTTCCCAGAAACTATCTCGGGCAACGGGGTCAACCCCAGAAGTTGGTTCGTCAAGAATGAGAATTTGCGGGCCATGCACTACCGCTGCCGCCAGCGACATGCGCTGCTTAATGCCCAAAGGTAATGAGGTAGGTAATTCGTCCGCCACATTTTGGAGCTGAAAACGAGCCAGCATCTCTTCGACGCGCCCCTCAACTTGGTCTTTAGGAATACTAAATAACCGTGCATACAACAATAAGTTTTGTCGTACCGTCAATTCATCATATAAAGAAAAAGCTTGAGTCATATAGCCCAGTTTCTGGCGGATCGACATATCTTTAGCATTAACTGATTTGCCAAATAACCAGGCTTCGCCAGATGATGGCGGTATCAGTCCAGTCAGCATCTTCATAGTAGTGGTTTTACCACAGCCATTGGAGCCGAGAAAACCGAAAATTTCGCCGCGCCGAATACGGAAATCCACATGATCCACGGCAGTAAATGAACCAAATTTACGAGTCAACTCTTTCGCCTCGATAGCGATATCATTATTGCCATCCTCGGGAAATGGTGAAACCACGACTGGCTTATAGTTCTCGCGCTTTTCTTGAGGTAGAAGATTGATAAAGGCTGCTTCCAGCGAAGCACTGTTGGTTTTCTTGAGCAGTTCGGCAGGCGAACCAGTATCGAGTATTTTACCGCCATCCATCGCGACCAGCCAGTCAAAGCGCTGTGCTTCATCCATATATGCAGTTGCGACAATGACCCCCATCTGTGGTTGTCCTACACGAACATTATCGATTAGTTCCCAGAACTGGCGGCGCGCTAGGGGATCAACTCCCGTCGTCGGTTCATCAAGTACCAGCAGATCGGGATCGTGAATCAAAGCACAGCAAAGACCTACTTTTTGTTTCATGCCTCCAGAGAGTTTACCGGCAGGACGATTCAAAAAAGGAAACAGACCAGTACTTTTGGTCAATAAGTCGATACGATAACGGCGTTCTGCGGCATCGTGTCCGAAAAGACGAGCAAAATACTGAAGATTTTCTTCTACAGTCAGTGAAAAATAGAGATTCTTCCCCAATCCCTGCGGCATGTAGGCAATCCTAGGGCAAACTCGATTTCGATGTGCTTTGCTGCGGATATCACCGCCTAGAACTTCTATGACGCCATCCTGCATGGCATGCGCCCCGGTCACCAGCGATAGCAAGCTCGACTTACCGACTCCATCTGGCCCGATCAAACCGACCATACGACGCGGCGGAATATCCAAAGTGACATGGTCTACCGCCAGCGTTTTGCCATAGCGCAGACTTACGTCTATGATGCGAACAATCGGCTCATCCGGCGGCGTTGTCATCTCTTTTTCTTCAGCTCCAGTGCTGAAGGCCATTTAGCATCTTGATCGATTTGAATCCAAGCCACGCCAGGGATTCCGGTTTTTATATATTCAATATATGCTTTCAGCAATTTGGGTTCGATACGTGCCTTGACTCGAAACATCAATTTCTGCCGTTCTTTATGAGTTTCCACAGTTTTCGGCGTAAATTGCGCCACGCTGGAGACGAAAGAGACATTCGCTGGGATCGGAATATTTGGTATAGCGTCAAGAATAAGCCGTACTTCCCCGCCAATTTTCACTTTGCCAGCGATCTCTTCCGGTAAGAAAAAGGTCATATAGACATCAGTTAGATCCACTAGATTCAATACCCGACCGCCAGCCGATAATACTTCACCTGGCTCCGCGATACGATACTGGATCCGGCCATCGCGCGGTGATACCAGTTTGCTATCATCAATATCAGCCTGAATGCGAGCAATATCAGCCTCAGCGGCACTGATGCCGGCCGAAGCCCCCATGGCATTAGCTTTAGCGGATTGCACCGCAGCCTCGGCCTGTTTGACACTGGCTAATGCTGAAGCCAACTGCGCTTGAGCGGAAAGGAAAAGTGTTTCGCTATCTTCATACTGCTGCTCGGAAGTGGCACTTGATTTGACCAATACCGCCAAACGGTCAAAACGCTTCTTGGCTCCGTCCAAACCACTTTGGCGTTGCAAGACATTGGCCGCGGTTGCGTCTTTTTCAGCTATTCGTACTTCAATCATCGCTTTAGCGCTAGCTTCTGCTGTAACAGCCTGATTATGCTTAGCCTTGGCTTGCGCCAACTCGGCCTCCAGCACATTCGTCTGCATCATCGCTAAAATCTGTCCGCGGGTAACAAAATCTCCTTCATTGACGACGACATCTGTGATTCTGCCAGCTAGTTTGGCCGCAATATTGATCTCTGTAGCTTCGATACGCCCGTTTCCTGAATAAAACTTAATATCTTTGAGGCTTTCAGTATCAATATATTTATTATAAATTTGCCACCCAACTCCTCCCAAAACTATTATCGCGACAATGATAATAATAATTTTATTCTTCTTAGATTTTTTCGTACTTACAGGATCACTTTTCGTGGCGTTTTTACTTGCACTCATTTATTGTCCTCAATATCGTTTGTGTTACTTTAATTTTATAACATTATATTGCTGATTGATGTTTTGCAAGAGCAGAATCAAAAAGTTTAACCAATTGTCGATAATATGCGGAATTTTGCGAACTTACGAGTTATTTAAAAAAAACGAGGTTCCCAAAATTGTCTAAACAACATTAATGACACGCCACAATAATTTTTCTCTCATTCGTAGATGAAACTTATTTTCCAACACCCCAACTCCGGATTAGGCTCAAAAGTTAATCCCATATTTTGTTTTAACCACAAATGTCACAATGGTTTTCCTTTGTGTACCTTGCTTCTTCCTTGTGTTCTCTGTGGCTAGAGTCCCTTCTCCTTCCAGTTCGCTCCCAACTCCATTCCAAGCTCTCCTCGCTAGCATCAATTGGGGGTTAGCGCATTTTTTGGGGATTTTTTTAGCGTAAACAACTTGCATAAATGCAAAACTATTGTATTTTAAGCGTCTTATGACAAAATTTTGTTGTGAGGTTGTTCATGAGCCGATGTGGCGGAATTGGCAGACGCGCTACGTTCAGGTCGTAGTTCCCTCACGGGAGTGTGAGTTCAACTCTCACCATCGGTACCATAAAAGTTTATTGGTAAAAGTTTAGTCTCAAAAA
>DLIO01000039.1 GCA_002483765.1 Lentisphaeria bacterium UBA7640
GAAATACGCCCGTAACGTAAATATATTTGTCAGGCCAAAACCAGAGCACATCATCAATAAACCGCGACGCATCGGTCTAACTTCCATGTGTGATTAATATTATTTAAATTTTTACAAAAAAAAAGATGTCCGTTTGGACATCTCTTTTTTTAATTAGCAATGGAAATTTTATTATTTACCGCTGACTACTCCGTGTTCACGGAAGGCACGGGTTGGAGAAAATTCTCCAAGACGATGGCCAACCATGTTCTCGGTTACGAAAACAGTAGCAAAGACTTTTCCATTATGAACCTGAAAAGTATGTCCAACAAAATCCGGGGTAATCATTGAACGCCGCGACCAAGTCTTGATTGGACGTTTTTCACCGGAATTGTTCATTTTGTCGACTTTGTCCATTAGGTGCTGATCAACGAACGGCCCTTTCTTAAGTGATCTAGCCATTATTTCTTCCTCCGTTCAACAATGAATTTGCTTGAGTTTTTCTTCGGACTACGAGTTTTCTTGCCTTTAGCCAATTTGCCCCATGGCGAAACTGGATGACCACCGCCGCTGCTACGTCCTTCTCCACCACCCATTGGATGGTCGACAGGGTTCATAACTACTCCGCGAACATGCGGACGGAATCCTAAATAGCGTTTTTTACCAGCTTTACCTAGATTGATATTCATTCTTTCGGCATTTCCGACCTGGCCAATTGTCGCACGACATTCTATATGAATGCGGCGAATTTCACCACTCGGTAGTTTAACCTGAGCATAGTCACTAGTATCTTTGCCACGAAGTACAGCGCTCTGACCAGCAGAACGCACCATCTTGGCTCCTTGTCCAGGAATCAACTCGAGATTATGAAGAGTAAAACCAACTGGAATATCTTTAATTTTTAGACAATTACCTGGTTTCAATTCAGCGCCTTTACCATTGCTTACCACGTTGCCGACTTTCAGTCCAGCTGGAGCGGTAATGTAACGTTTTTCGCCGTCTGCATAAAATAGCAAAGCGATATTAGCACTACGGTTTGGGTCATATTCAATAGTTTTTACAGTTGCAGGAATACCATCTTTATCACGACGAAAATCAATTTCGCGCAAACGACGAGCATTACCGCCTCCACGGAAACGGGTGGTGATACGACCAGTATTATTGCGTCCACCAGAAGATATTTTACCTTTTGTCAGGCTTTTTTCTGGTTTTGTCGCGGTGATTTCCGAATAGTCCAAGGATGCCATGTTACGCAAGCTTGGTGTAATCGGAGGGAACGTTTTTATAGCCATTATTCTTTACCTTTGATCCTTAGATTATGTCAATGCTGCCTTCAACCAGCGTGACCACTGCTTTTTTCCAGTGATCACGACGACTGACCCGATTGGTCTTGCCAACACGTTTCGGTTTGCCTTTATAATTCATGACATTGACCGAAGCGACTTTGACGTTAAAAAGAGATTCGACTGCTTGAGCGATCTCAATCTTACGTGCACCAGTAGCAACTTTAAAAACATATTTTTTTTGAGCTGCAAGCTCATTATTTTTTTCGGTGACTAACGGAGCTTTAATTACTTCATATGCGTTTTTCATTATATTCTAATCTCCTCTTAAGCAATCCGCTGAATGAATTGGTCCAGCGCATCTTTGGTAAAGACAACTTTATTGAAACGCAACAATTCGTAAACGTTGACGCTGGTAACTTTACGCAGGACAACTTCCGCAAGATTATTGGTTGCACAAACTACACTTTCTTCATAATCTGGAACTGTTAACAGTGCAGAACCAGTAATTTTAAGGTTCTTGAATACAGCGACTGCGCTTTTGGTTTTATGATCTTGAAGTTCGAACTTATCGAGTACTACCACGCTGCCTTCTTGAATACGTTCAGAGAATGCACGTTTAAGCGCCAAGGTTTTGACTTTAGCATTGACTTTTTTATCGTAACTTCTTGGTTTAGGTCCAAAAATGACACCACCACCAGTCCAGATTGGGCTGCGGTTACTACCGGCACGAGCACGACCTGTTCCTTTCTGCTTGAAAGGTTTAGCACCGCCGCCACGAACTTCTGCACGAGTTTTCGTATTAGCTGATCCTGAACGTTGTCCCGCTAAAAATGCTACCACAGTGTCGTGAACAGCTTGTTTGCCTTTTTCGAGTTCAATACAACCTTCTGGAAGCTCATAAGCGCCAATAACTGCGCCACTCATATCTAAAATATCTAGTTTCATATTCATTTTGTTTGCTCCCTATAGCTTATTTAGCACTTTTTTTGATGGCTTTTTTAATTTTAAGATAGCCACCATTTGGACCGGGAACTGCTCCTTTTACGAACAACAAACCGTCTTCTTCAGAGATTCGTACGACCTGTAGGTTTTGGATGGTGCGCTGTACATTGCCCATGTGTCCTGGTAATTTTTTACCTTTCATGACATTGCCGGGCTTTTCGCATTGGCCGATTGAACCAGGTCTACGAGTCCAGCCACCGCCATGACTAGCACGTCCGCCACCAAAATTCCAGCGTTTTACAACACCTTGAAAGCCGCGTCCCTTAGTAATCCCAGATACGTCTAAATAATCTTCAATGCTAAAAACATCGCTGACTTTAAGTATCGAACCGAGTTCCAATTCTGGATCTGAATCCTCACGAAATTCACGCAAACGTGCAGGAATAATTTCTACTCCAGCTTTGCCCGCGTGGCCAATTTCAGCTTTTGAAGCATTCTTCGCTTTCTGTGCGCCGAAGCCAAGCTGGACAGCTGAGTAGCCATCTTTTTCTTGTGTTCTTACTGCAATAACCGTACATGGCCCAACAGAGAGAACAGTTACTGGAACCAGTCTCCCACTTTTGTTGTAGACCTGGGTCATTCCAACTTTCTTACCGATCATTCCTTTCATATTTACTCCTGCTTGATACATACCCTATCGGCTAAGGCATTGGTATCGGATTAGATAAAATTATCGGATTATCCAACAATTTTAATCGAAATGTCCACTCCACATGGTAGATTGAGTTTTTTCAACTCATCTACGGTACGTGCTGTGGGATTAATTATATCCATAACTCTTTTATGGGTTCTGATCTCAAATTGCTCCATCGATTTTTTATCGACATGGGGGGAGCGATTCACTGAAAATTTCTCAATGCGCGTTGGCAACGGAATTGGCCCGGCAATCATTGAGCCGGTACGCTTAGCCGTGTTGAGAATTTCGGCGATAGATTGATCCAGAATACGATGCTCATACGCTTGGATGCGAATACGGAAACGTTGAGATTTAGTGCTCATGATCTTATTTTTTCTCCACTACTTTTTCTTCAATTGATTTTGGTACGCGGTCAAAATGCGAGGGCTCCATCGAATAAGATGCACGTCCCTTGGACAAGGAACGTATTGCTGTTGCATAGCCGAACAATTCAGACAACGGAGCATGAGACAAGACACGGGTGAAACCAGTTCCTGGATCACCGATGACTTCCACAATCATGCCGCGTCGGCTTGTGATATCACCAATGATATCACCCATGTTTTCATCTGGAGTCGTAATTTCTACTTTCATAATCGGTTCGAGCAGGCAAATGCCAGCCTTTTTTGCAGCATCTTTCAACGCCATGGAACCAGCTACTTTAAAAGCCATTTCCGATGAGTCGACAGGGTGATACGAACCGTCAACAATTTCAATATGGAAATCGGTCAACGGATAACCAGCTAAAACACCAGTTGCTGCTGCACCACGAATCCCTTCTTCTACAGGCTTGATATATTCTTTTGGAATATTTCCGCCTACGACTTTATTCACAATAGTCAGACCATAACCACGCTCTTTTGCATATAACTTAATTACGCAATGTCCATACTGGCCACGTCCACCAGACTGGCGAACAAACTTGGTGTCGGACTCGGAGTCTTTGATAACAGCTTCGCGATATGCTACTTGAGGAGCTCCAGTGTTAGATTCTACACCGAATTCCCGGGTCATACGGTTGTGAATGATATCAAGATGAAGTTCGCCCATTCCAGCGATAATTGTTTGTCCAGTCTCTTCGTTACTATGGACTTGGAATGTTGGGTCTTCGTCTGATAGTGCCGCCAGGGCTTTATAAAGCTTATCACGGTCTGCACTAGTTTTGGGTTCTACAGCCATGGAAATAACTGGCTCTGGAAAACTCATGGATTCAAGTACTATTGCGTTAGCTTCGTCACAAATAGTATCACCGGTAACGACGTTTTTCAGTCCGACTGCAGCAGCAATATCACCACTATAAATCTCTTCACGTTCTTCACGAGCATTAGCATGCATCTGGAGGACGCGTCCTAAACGTTCACGTTTACGAGTACGAGGATTATAGACGGTCATACCGCGTGTGGCAACGCCACTGTAAACACGGAAAAAAGTTAATTTACCGACATAGGAGTCATTCGCAATTTTAAAAGCGATTGCAGCGAATGGTTCAGTGTCGCCAGCTTTACGAGTCGCTCTCTCTTCTGTAAATGGGTCCATACCTTCAGCAGGTGGGATGTCAATCGGCGAGGGCAGTAAGTCAATAATCATATCAAGTAAGTTTTGTACACCTTTATTTTTAAAGGCAGTACCGCAAGCAACTGGAACAATCAAAGCTTTAACAACGCATTGGCGCAAAGCGCGCTTAACAGTATCAGTATCTGGGCGTTTATCCTCAAGGAAAAGCTCCATTATCTCTTCGTTGTTTTCAGCAAGACATTCAACTAAGTAGTTATATGCATCTTCACGTTTTTTCTTGTATTCATCAGGTACTTCTTCAATGCGAACATCTTGACCTTGTTCACTATCATAAAAGAAAGCTTTATTTGCAATGACGTCAATGACACCTAAGAAATCAGCCTCCGCTCCAATAGGAAGCAAGATCGGACAAGCTGTAGCTTTTAATTTTGTACGTATTTCGTTAACTGCTCCGTAGAAATCTGCTCCCACACGATCCATTTTATTAATAAACGCAATAATCGGAACATGATATTTTCGAGCTTGACGCCAGACGGTTTCGGTTTGCGGTTGAACTTTTCCCACAGAACAAAATACGGATACCGCTCCGTCAAGCACACGCAGTGAACGCTCAACTTCTGCCGTAAAGTCTACGTGTCCAGGAGTATCAATTAAGTTCACTCGATGTTCTTTCCAGAAACATGTAGTTGCAGCAGACGTGATAGTGATACCACGTTCCTGTTCTTGAGCCATCCAATCCATCGTCGCGGTCCCTTCGTGGGTCTCGCCGATTTTGTAATTCTTTCCGCTGTAGAAAAGAATACGTTCGCTCAAAGTGGTTTTTCCGGCGTCAATATGCGCCATAATTCCAATGTTTCGTACTTTCGCAAGTGGCACCATGCGACCAGGTGCCTCTTGATACGTTTTTTCAATCAACTCTGCCATAAATTAGCCTTAAAAATTCTTGTACATTACCAACGGTAATGGGCGAAAGCCTTATTAGCTTGCGCCATTTTAAATGTATCTTCTTTCTTTCTAATCGATGAACCGGTATTGTCGAAAGCATCCAACAATTCTCCGGCCAATGATTCCATCATAGATTTTCCTTTACGTCCTCTTGAGTACGTAGTGATCCAGCGCATTGCCAAGGCAACCTGCCGTTCAGGACTTACTTCAACTGGAACTTGATATGTCGCTCCGCCAACGCGACGACTCTTCACTTCCAATTTAGGCTTGATATTTTCTAGAGCCTGAATGAAAACTTCTAGTGGCTCCATATCGTTTTTCTTGTTTTTAATCAGTTCAAGAGCACCATAAACGATGCGTTGCGCAGTGGATTTTTTGCCACTGTACATAACTGTGTTAATTAAGCGGGCAACCAATTCACTGTTATATTTCACATCGGGGGTCAACTCGCTCTTAGCATTACTCCTTCTTCTCATTTATCATATCCTTAGTTTTTATTGGTGTTTCAATCAAAAACTGTCGTCATCAACTGATGGCGACAGTTTTAAAACACTTAAATTAGAAGTTACTTTTTCTTCTTGCCGGCAGCAGCTTCCTGACCCGGTTTCGGACGTTTGGCACCATATAATGAACGACTCTGACGGCGTTTGTCAACACCTAAGCTATCTAACGCGCCACGAACAATGTGATAACGAACTCCTGGAAGGTCACGAACACGACCACCTTTGACCAAGACAACTGAGTGTTCTTGAAGGTTATGTCCTTCTCCACCAATATATGCACTGACTTCTTGGCCGTTAGTCAAGCGAACACGGGCAACTTTCCGCAGCGCAGAGTTTGGTTTTTTTGGCGTGCGCGTAGTCACTTGGAGGCATACGCCGCGTCGTTGGGGGCACGCAGAAAGAGCGCGTGATTTGCTCTTACTGACTTTGGACTTGCGTCCACTGCTGATTAATTGATTAATTGTCGGCATACCTTTTACCTGTTTTTATACTTATATCATCGTTTAATAGTTTTAGATTAAAAATCGAAAAGACTTATAACCTAACTCATAATGAGATCTTTTCAAATAAGATTATAAGAAATATCATCTTATTTTATACATACTTAAATTCACGCGCGCATTATGCGCGCGCGAATTTCAGATCTTTTTCGGACTATTTATTCTGAAGGCTCACCGTCAATTTCAGACATAGAATCGTCAATCTCAAAAACTTCTTCCGCAGTTTCCGCGAAAATATCTTCTAGATTTTCCTCTTCGTCATCCTCATTGACTGTAACACTTTCTAGCGGGTCCTCTGCAATCACTTCGCCCAGTCGTTTCAACCGTAGCATAGATAATCCTTCATAACCCGTTCCAGCCGGAATCAAATGTCCGGTAATTACGCTTTCTTTAAAACCGACTAAGTTGTCAATTTTGCCGAGCGTTGCTGATTCAGTAAGAATCCGCGTGGTATCTTGGAATGATGCGGCGGAGATGAAACTTTCAGTTTCCAATGACGCCTTGGTTATTCCTAATAAAACTGGTTCGCACTCAGCCAGTCTTCCGCCCTTGTCAGCTACTTTTTTGTTGGCTTTGATAAATTCAGAACGGTCAATCTGCTCGCCAGTCAAATAACTGGTATCGCCTGGTTCGGTAACTTTGACTTTCTGCATCATCTGGCGAACAATGATCTCAATGTGCTTATCATTGATTTCAACGCCTTGAGCGCGATACACTAATTGAATTTCATCAACCATGTAACGTTGAAGTTCCTGTGGACCGCAAACTTCTAAGAGAGCATGTGGAACAATAGAACCTTCAGTGAGCTTTTGACCCTTATGAACATAATCACCTTTGCTCACCATTAAATGACGATGCGAAGAGATACTATTGTGTTCTTCAGTCATACCGGTTTCTGGGTCGGTAATTACCAATTGACGTTTACCGCCTTTGAGCAATTTATCGACTTCAACAATACCGTCAATACGAGCTATTTCAGCAATATTTTTCGGTATGCGCGCTTCAAACAACTCAGCGATACGTGGGAGTCCCCCAGTAATATCTTTATTCTTGGCACTTGAGCGTGGCACACGTGCTAGAACTGTTCCTGAAACAACTTTGGCTTTATCCTTAACCATTAAGAAAGCGCCAGTAGGCAATGGATAATTTGCGGAGAATTCACCATGAGCGTTCTTCAAAACAATTTGAGGATGCAGGTCATCGCGATGTTCCATCACTGTGATCTCTTCAACTCCACCACGTTGTTGGCGGCTCAAGGTAACGCCTTCAATAAGGTCGTGTAATTCTACTTGTCCTTTATCTTCCACGATAATTGGAACTTGGTATGGATCCCAATGGGCGAGACGTTCGTTGGCTTTGATTTTATCGCCATCTTTTTTCTCTATAATTGCCCCAGTTTCAAGATCATATCTTTCCAGTTCTGCTTCGCGCAAAGCATCAGACCAATAATCATAGTCTTTATTGAAGAAAGTTCCAATAGCCTCAGCTTCGAGTTGAGCTCTTTCACGGGCACTTTGTTCTTTCTTTTTTGCTTTCTTTTCGTCATAGATAATAATCTGGCTATTCTTGTTGACAACAACCGTTTCGCCAGCGAGGTTCTTTACCGTGCGGATGTTGAACAATTTTATTGTTCCACTGCTGCGTGCTGTAATAATTGGTTGCTTATAAGCGGAAGAAGCAGTACCGCCGATATGGAACGTTCTCATGGTCAGCTGGGTGCCTGGTTCGCCAATGGATTGTGCAGCGATAATTCCAAGCGCGTCGCCTTCTTCTGCAAGACGATCAGTTGCTAGGTTCTTACCATAACACTTGACGCAAACTCCGCGATTGCTTTCGCAAGTCAAAGTAGAACGAATCAGTACTTTTTTGATGCCGCGTTGTTCAATCAATTCAATAACTGACGGAGTAAATTCATGATTGGCCTTAATAATCATCTTTTCTTCAAAGATGGGATCACGAATATCCATCGCGCTGAAGCGGCCCAAAAGGCGTTGAGATAACGGCATGATAATTTCATCACCTTCAACAATTGGGGAGACCCAGATACCTTTGACAGTGCGACAATCGTCTTCACGACAAATGATATCCTGTGCCACGTCAACCAATTTACGAGTCATGTACCCAGAGTCAGCAGTCTTCAATGCAGTATCAGCCAAACCCTTACGTGCACCGTGTGTACTGATGAAATATTCGAGTACGCTTAAGCCTTCACGGAAGTTTGACAAAATCGGGCGTTCAATAATATCGCCGGACGGATTGGCCATCAATCCACGCATACCAGCAAGCTGACGGATCTGATCTTTACTTCCACGAGCACCAGAGTCCATCATTGCGAATACCGGATTAATCTCAACCCCTGTCCTCGTTTCGATTTCAAGATTGACAAACAATTCATTCGCCACATCATTACTACACTGAGTCCAAATATCAATAACTTTGTTATGACGTTCGCCTTCAGTCAGCACACCTTTGTTGTATTGATCAACAATCTTATTAATCTCAATGGTTGCTTTATCAACAATCCCTTTTTTAGTTTCAGGGACTGTGAGGTCGGTCACTGATATGGAAAATCCAGCGACGGTCGCATATTCGTAACCGAGATCTTTTAATTTATCTAACAATAGCACTGTTTGCTCACTGCCAGCCACTTTATAGCAGTCGGAAATAAGATCCCCGAGTTCTTTTTTCTTTACAACATCATTAAAAAATCCAAGGGCAGGGTTCCAGATTTCATTGAAAATCAAACGTCCTGGTGTTGTTGAGAGATATTTTTCCTCTTTATTACCCCAAGGAGTGTCTTTGCCAAAGTCAGGATTAGGAATGCGCACGGCGTCATGAATTTTTAGGAATCCATGATGCATTGCGAAAAGAACTTCGAATTTACCGGTATAAAATTTAGCCTGATCTTTGCGACGTGGTTCACTCGTGAGGTAATAAATGCCCAGAGTGATATCCTGTGTCGGCGAAGTTATAGGCTTGCCGTTTGCCGGTGAGAAAACGTTATTAGTCGCCGCCATCAGAAGTTTTGTTTCCATCTGTGCCGCATTAGACAATGGTACGTGAACCGCCATCTGGTCTCCATCGAAGTCCGCGTTATAGGCTGTGCAAACTAAAGGATGAATCCGAATAGCCGAACCTTCGATCAAGACTGGATCAAAAGCCTGAATAGACAATCTATGCAAAGTCGGCGCGCGGTTTAACATCACCGGATGCCCTAATGTGACCTCTTCAAGAATATCCCAAACCACACTTTCGCCGCGCTCAATCATTTTCTTGGCGCCACGTACAGTATGTGCATGACCGCGTCCTTTCAGATGCCGAATAATAAATGGTTCGAATAATGTCAATGCCATTTTTTTCGGTATTCCGCATTGTCCGAGTTTTAACTCTGGGCCAACTACGATAACCGAACGACCAGAGTAGTCAACACGTTTACCCAGCAGGTTTTGACGGAAACGTCCTTGCTTGCCTTTGAGCATATCGCTCAGTGACTTGAGAGCACGGTTTCCCGCACCTGTAACAGCACGTCCATGGCGACCATTATCTAGCAACGCGTCAACAGCTTCCTGTAACATTCTTTTTTCATTACGAATAATTACTTCGGGTGTACGGAGTTGCAATAGATTTTTTAAACGATTGTTACGGTTAATCACGCGACGATAAAGGTCATTTAAGTCGGAAGTTGCAAAACGTCCTCCTTCCAATGGCACTAATGGTCGTAAATCAGGAGGAATTACTGGCAATACTTTTAAGATCATCCATTCAGGACGCGAATTGCTACCAATAAAACCTTCAACCAAGCGTAACCGTTTGGCTAATTTTTTACGAATTGCTTTATTTTTTGTGGCACCAAGGCTTACAGCCAATTCTGCCTTTGCTTCGTGAAGATCGGTCTTTTCGAGTAGAGTGTGAACCGCTGGGGCTCCCATATCTGCTTGAAATGCATCGCCATAGTCTTCGCGAGCTTGACGATAATCAAGTTCAGCTAGAGGCTGCCCCAATTTTAATGGAGTATCACCGGGATCAGTGATCACCCAGTCTTCATAATAAATTACTCTTTCTAGAGCTTTGGCAGTTATCCCCAGCATTAAGCCAATACGGCTAGGCATACATTTAAAGAACCAGATATGTGACACAGGCACGGCCAAATCTATATGCGCCATACGGTCGCGGCGTACCTTGGCTTGCGTAACTTCTACGCCGCAACGATCACAAACCACACCCTTGTGTTTGATCCGTTTATATTTTCCGCAGTTACACTCCCAATCCTTAGTCGGTCCAAAAACCCGTTCGCAAAATAAACCACCTTTTTCTGGTTTAAAACTACGATAATTGATGGTTTCGGGGTTTTTTACCTCGCCATGGCTCCATTTACGGATCACTTCCGGCGATGCGACATTAATCGAAACCGCACCGAATACGGATTGCGAGGATTGTCCGAGCAATTCGCGGTATGCAAATCTATTTTTATCACTCACTGCTATATCCTCCAGTATTAATCTTCAACCTTGTTAACCGTACGAATATCTAAACCGAGGCTTTGCATCTCTTTGAGCAAAACATTAAACGATTCAGGGCGTCCAGCTTCAAGGATATTTTGTCCTCTAACGATCGATTCATAAATCCGGGCGCGCCCGGTGACATCGTCACTCTTAACGGTAAGCATCTCTTGCAAGTTATATGCAGCGCCATATGCTTCTAACGCCCAAACTTCCATTTCTCCAAAACGCTGACCACCATGCTGTGCTTTGCCGCCCAGTGGTTGTTGGGTCACCAGTGAATATGGGCCGACTGAACGGGCATGGATTTTATTGGCAACTAAATGGTCAAGTTTGAGCATGTAAATCTGCCCAACCATCACACGTTGGTCAAAGAGATCACCAGTACGCCCATCGAAGAGCTCTGTTTTTCCATCGTATTCCCATTTCCCGCCATGATTCTTCTTGAATCCGACTTGATAGTTCACTCCGGTCTCTTTTTCAATCTTGCGGTTTGCTTCTCCCATCAACTCGACAATTTTTTCTTCTTTGATTCCGTCAAAAACTGGAGTTGCTACTTTAAAGCCAAGAATTTTTGCAGCAATACCCAAATGTGTCTCAAGTACTTGCCCTAGATTCATACGGCTTGGAACTCCGAGCGGATTCAAAACAATATCCACTGGTTGTCCATCAAGCATAAATGGCATATCTTCAATTGGTACAATTTTTGCAACAATACCTTTATTACCATGACGCCCTGCCATCTTGTCGCCAACCTGCAGCTTGCGTTTGCAAGCGACATAAACCTTGACTTTTTTGATGATTCCGCCATCAACCATATCTCCAGACTCGAGAGCATTAATCGCTTCATCGCGAACCTCCTCGTTGTCACGGAAATCTTGAATTTTCGAAGAAATGATTTCTTTGATTGATTCTTTAAATGGATCATCTTCTGCCATGTTCCACGAATCATACTTGTTCGACAACTTTAAAATCGCGCTTGGCGTTATTTTACGATTAGCTCCAATTAGAACTGCATCATTATTATTGTTGTCTGTGACCGCGCAGGATAATTTCTGACTTAATAAAACTTCAGAAAGTTTAGTAGATAAGTCTTCAATCAGTTCAGCATGGCGCTGTTTATAAGCATCTTTAACTCCTTTGAGTTGGCGACGCAGCTCAGATTTGGTCAACGTCTGACGGTTCGGATCTTTAGAACGCTCAATGCGTACATCCATAACAATTCCGCCTTTTCCGCTGCCAACCATCAAGCTAGAATCTTTCACATCCGCAGCTTTTTCTCCAAAAATGGCGCGTAATAAACGCTCTTCTGGAGCTAATTCGGTTTCGCTTTTTGGAGTGATTTTTCCTACTAGAATATCGCCAGGATAAACTTCCGCGCCAAGGCGAATCACGCCATCGGTACCAAGATTGCGTAAGGCATCTTCACTAACATTAGGAATATCCCGCGTAATCTCTTCTGGGCCTAGTTTGGTATCGCGACTGGTGATTTCAAACTCGTCAATATGGATGCTGGTATAAACATCTTCTTTAACGAGCCGCTCAGATACAATAATCGCATCCTCAAAGTTATATCCACACCAGGGCATGAAAGCTACTAGCACGTTTTTTCCAAGTCCCAGTTCGCCTTTATCAGTGGAAGAGCCGTCAGCAATCACATCGCCGACTTTAACTTTCTTTCCACGAACACAACATGGGCGTTGATTGATACATGTTCCAGCATTACTACGCAAAAACTTTTTAAGTTTATAGCGGATAACTTCATCAGGATGTGCAGTTTCCTCAGCCGTTTTCCCGTCTTTGGTAATTACAATCTCTGATGCACAAACTTCTGCAACGATTCCCGCTTTTTGTGCCACTACAACTGCCCGCGAATCGCGAGCAATTTTGGCCTCCAAACCGGTGCCGACATAAGGTGACTCCGCAATCAAAAGCGGTACCGCTTGACGTTGCATGTTCGAGCCCATCAAAGCACGGTTAGCATCGTCATGTTCCAAAAATGGAATAATACCAGCTGCAGCGCTAACCAATTGTTTCGGAGAAACGTCCATATATTGAACTTCATCTTTCGGATGTTCTTCTGACTCTCCACGGTAACGCGCCATCACAGTTGCACGAGAAAAATGACTCTTTTCATCTAATGGAGCGTTAGCTTGAGCAATAACAAACTCCTCTTCTCGGTCGGCTGTCAGATAATCGATCTGCTTCGTTACTTGTCCATCGACTACCCGGCGGTACGGCGTTTCTAAAAAGCCATATTCGTTAATACGTGCATAAAGTGACATGGATGAAATCAACCCGATATTAGGCCCTTCAGGCGTTTCAATCGGACAGACCCGGCCATAATGGCTAGGATGAACGTCACGCACTTCAAAACCAGCTCGGTCACGACTTAATCCACCAGGTCCAAGCGCTGAAAGGCGACGTTTATTTGTCAGTTCACTCAAGGAGTTAGTTTGATCCATAAACTGCGAAAGTTGGTTGCGAGCAAAAAAGTCTCGGACTACACCAGCGAAGGCCTTGGGGTTAATCAGTTTATTCGGCGTAATTGCTGTATCTGAAGAATCAAGCAGGGTCATACGTTCACGAACAAGACGTTCAGTCCGTAACAAGCCGACGCGACAATGATTTTGCAACAATTCACCAACCGTTCTAATACGGCGATTGCCAAGATGATCAATATCATCAGTTTTACCGCCAATATTACGCAGATTAATCAGCTGTTTAGTAGCAGCCATTAAATCTTTACCGTGTAGGGCACGCTCTGTCAACGGCAGGTCAAGTTTTAATCGTTCATTCATTTTATGACGACCGACTACGCCCAAATCATAACGCTTGACATCGAAAAATAAACGCTTAACTAGTAATTTTGCGTTGGCAAGGTTTGGGGGATCGCCAGGTCGCATGCGTTTATAAATCTCTTTCAATGCCTCGTCAGAATTACGCGACGGATCACGGCGTAAACAACCGATTATGTAATTATCGCCATCTGGAATATAAGCAAGTTCAAGTTTCGCTACATCCATGCTCTGTAAGCGCTTCAAGTGGGTTTCGTTGAGCTGTACCAATTCTTCAAGTACCAACGCTCCATCCGCATTCACGACGTCATCAATAGTGTAATAACAGCTTATATCTGATTGCTTTAATAGTTTCGTGACGGTGAATGAGCTTACTTTATAGATATTTGACAGAATTTCTTTATTAGTCTCATAGCCTACCGTACGCAAGAAAGTAGTGATTAAGAACTTTCGACGACGACGACGGCGGTCTAAATATATATAAATGTAATCATTAATGTCAAATTGAACCTCCATCCATGAGCCGCGGTCAGGAATGATCCGGAATGAATAAAGCATACGTCCACTGCTGTGCCTTGTGCGTTCAAAGCAGATTCCTGGCGAGCGGTGCAGCTGACTGATAATAACACGCTCTGCGCCGTTGATCACAAAAGTACCACATTCGGTCATTAAAGGGATTTCTCCCATATAAACACGTTCTCTAATCTCTGCACTGTCATTTTTAAGCAGAAAATCAGCATGTAGCGGTGCGCTGTAAACATTGCCATCTTTGATGCAATCAACTTCATTGTCTTTGGGCTCACCGATGGTGTAGCCCAGGAATTCAATAACTAATTTTTTGTCAAAGCTTTCAATAGGGAAAATTTCATTAAAAATTTCCTGTAGTCCCTGAATTTTTCTCAATTCAGGGGGGGTATCCTTTTGCAGGAAAGAGTTATACGAGTCGACTTGAATTCCGATCAGATCAGGAATTTCAAGAACATCCTTTAAGTTACCATAATTAATTCGTTCAGACATAGTCCACCCTTGCATATTTATTCAAATAGCGAAGGCGAGAATATCCAAAACCTGAGTTAATCATAAATTCATCCCGATAAATATAAAATTTGTTGCAAGTAAAAACTTGAAAGCTACAGAATAAATCCCGTTGGACTTCAATTAAACTACTCACATTCAACATAATTTTAACATCCTCACGGTCTTATGAATAAATCAGGTTCAGTTTATCCTCACCCAACATAAAAAACACTGCGTTATTAAACGCAAAAATACGGCGAGAACAACAGTTGTATATTCTCGCCGTATAAATGGCAAAATCTTTAGTTGACTTCTACCACGGCGCCGACTGCTTCAAGTTGAGTTTTCAACTTGTCAGCTTCGTCTTTGCTAACGCCTTCTTTCAAGGCTTTCGGGGCTGCTTCAACCAAATCTTTGGCTTCTTTCAAGCCAAGGCTGGTAATGGCGCGCACTTCTTTGATGACGCCAATTTTATTTTCGCCGAATGATTTCAAGATAACATCAAATTCAGTTTTTTCTTCAACTTCAGCAGCAGCGGTCGGTGCAGCAGCAGCAGCAGCAACAGGAGCAGCAGCAGAAACGCCAAGGCGTTCTTCTAAAGCTTTGACTAATTTTGATAATTCAATGACGGTCAGGTTCTCGATAAAGGAGACGAACTCTTCCATTTTAGGGGTAACTTCTACTTCAGACATTGTGGATTCCTCCGTTTATTTGATCTTTAGTGATTTTAGGGTTTAGTTATTTTCAAGCTTATTTTTATAAGCATTGATAACGTTAACAATACTTGACGCTTTTGCGTTCAGTACAGTGACCAAGCCGCGTGCTGGTCCGAGCATTACACTCAACAACATTGAATACAATACTTCACGTGACGGTAACGAAGCAATAGATGCTACATCTTCAGCCGAAAGCAAAGTGCTTTCTAGAATACCGCCGGTTGCGCATAAGTTATTATTTTCTTTAGTAAAATCAGCAATAACTTTAGCTGCGGAGCTTGGGTCGCCGTAACCAGAGATAACCATGGTACAGCCCTTGAATTCAAATGAATCAAGATATGATAATTCTTTAACTTCAACAGTTTTACGCAGTAAATTATTTTTAATAACTCGGCATAAGGCTTCTGATTCTGCTAGCTTATTCCGAAATTGAGAAATTTCTTTTACCGACATATTGTTACAGTTAACGAAATAGACAAACTCAGAGTCTTTGAGCAGTCCGCCAACATAATTAATTAAATGGACTTTCTCGTTTCTCATGATTCCAACCTCGCTAATTGGGCTATGTCAATGCGAATGCCCGGACTCATCGTTGCCGAAATGGTGCAACTTACGAAATAAGTTCCTTTCGCTGTGGTCGGCTTGGCTTTAGCCAAAGCATGATAAACAGCATCAAAGTTTTCTCGTAAATCTGCAGCAGTGAACGATATTTTTCCTATTGGAACGTGGACACATGCGCCGCGGTCGGTACGAAATTCAACTCGACCAGCTTTAGCCTCGCGTACCGCATTGCCAACGGCATCGGTGACAGTGCCAGTTTTTGGATTAGGCATTAAACCACGTGGTCCAAGAATCCTACCCAATGGGCGAATCATTTTCATTGCGTCTGGAGTGGCGATCAATACGTCGAAATCCAGCCAACCACCTTTCAGTTTTTCCACCAAATCGTCAGAGCCCACAAATTCAGCTCCTGCTTCCGTTGCTTCTTCAGCTTGGCTTCCAGAAGCTACAACAGCAATGCGGACAGCCTTTCCAGTACCCTTTGGTAGCGGGATTGCGCCACGAACACTCTGATCCGACTTCTTAGCATCGACTCCAAGTTTAAATGCAACTTCAACAGTTTGATCAAACTTAGTCTCTGGCATCGCTTTTAGGATCTCGAAAGCTGCGTTTAAAGCATAGCGCTGCTGACGATCAAACGATTCCAACTGTTTCTTGTATAATTTGCTCATTCAACCACCTCAAATCCCATGCTTTGAGCGGTTCCTTCAATGATTTTGCAGGCAGCCTCGGCATCCCTAGAGTTCATGTCGTTCTTTTTGATTTCAACGATTTCCATGATTTGTGCTTTCGTTATCTTTCCCGCCTTAGTCCCTTTGCCTGGAGTTTTTGAACCCTCGGCAACACCTGACAGCTTCTTAATAAGATTGGCTGCTGGTGGCGACTTGGTGATAAAGGTGAACGAACGATCCTGATAAACAGTGATCACCACTGGGACGACCATGCCACTCTGTGCTTGAGTGGCGGCATTGAACTGCTTGCAGAAATCCATGATGTTGACCCCAGCTTGACCCAATGCAGGGCCAATTGGTGGAGCCGGATTAGCGGCGCCAGCCGGAATCTGCAACCGGATTAATCCTGTTACTTTCTTTGCCATTAAATGATCTCCGAATTTACAACAGCGTGTGGTTTGAAACGGCAGGTCTTCTCCCGCATCACTGCTAATTCATTATTGATATAAAAGTCTCGAACTCGAACCCTTATCAGGTATCGCGTTCAACCTGCCAGAACTCCAACTCAACGGGAGTAGAACGCCCGAAAATTGAAACCATGAGTTTCAATTTGCCACGTTCATTGTCAATCTCTTCAACTGTACCTTCAAAGTTCTCAAAGGCACCATCCTTAATTCGGACATTTTCTCCGATTTCATAAAGGATTTTTGGTTTAATTTTCTCTTCTTCCGCACTATCTTGACGGAATATATCTGCAACTTCGCTATCAGACAACGGGAGCGGTTTTTGACCGTCACCCACAAATCCGATAACTCCTTGGATATTTCGAATGTAATACCAAGTATCTTCGTTAATTTTTTTGCTTGAGGGATCATAAAGATCCATTCGAACTAATACATAACCGGGGAAAAACTTGCGAATAGTTGTAATTTTTTTGCCAGCACGTACTTCAGAAACTTTTTCTACCGGTATATACGCTTCGTAAATTGGACAAGCTTCACCATCAATTCTAATCTGACGCTGTATATTCTCGCGGATCTTGTTCTCTTTTCCGGAGAGGGCGTGGATTACAAACCACTGTCCTTTGTCTTTATTCTCTTCCATTCTTGAGGAATTCCTAAAAATTTAAATCGTAATTAATTCAAGCAAGCGCACGATGACCAAGTCAACAACTGCAACAAACGATGAAAGCACCGCAATAGCAATCAACACAAGGATTGTTGATTCAAGAAGTTCTTTCCGTCCCGGCCAAGTACACTTATGCAGTTCACTGATTGTATCGTGAACAAACTGCCTTACTCTACCCATTACGCTGACACTCATTGCTTGCCTCTATATATGAAAATTTATTTGTGCTGAATTAAAAACTGGCAGGAGCGGAGAGACTCGAACTCTCGACCTGCGGTTTTGGAGACCGCTGCTCTAGCCAACTGAGCTACACTCCTGAAAATTGGCTAAACTCAGCGCGTTTCCTTGTGTATAGTATGTTTACGTTCAAATTTGCAATACTTACTTTTCTCGAGACGTTCAGGGGTATTACGCTTCTCTTTCATTGAAGTGTAATTCCGTTGCTTGCATCCCGTGCATTCCAAAGTTATAATTTCACGCGCCATGATAAATACCTATTATTTTAAAATTGATCCTGAGATGTCCTTGGACATCCCAGGAATATAACTGTTTTACAATTATCCAACAATATCCGAAACTCGACCAGAAGCAACAGTACGACCACCTTCACGGATAGCGAAGCGTAGACCTTTTTCCATTGCGACAGGGTGAATCAATTCTACTTCAATTGGAGTATTGTCACCAGGCATAACCATTTCAACGCCTTCTGGCAAGGTAATGGTACCTGTAATGTCAGTAGTACGGAAATAGAATTGCGGACGATATTTAGTAAAGAAAGGAGTGTGACGACCACCTTCTTCTTTGCTCAGTACATAAATTTCGGCTTTGAATTTAGCGAAAGGTTTGATCGAACCGGGCTTAGCCAAAACTTGGCCACGTTCAACATCTTCTTTCTTAGTACCACGAAGCAGAAGACCAGTATTGTCTCCAGCACGCCCTTCATCAAGAAGTTTACGGAACATTTCAATACCAGTAACAGTAGTTTTTACTGTCGGTTTGATGCCAATGATTTCAACTTCTTCGCCAACTTTAACGATACCGCGCTCAATACGTCCGGTAACAACTGTACCGCGACCTTCAATTGAGAACACGTCTTCAATCGGCATCAAGAATGGCAAATCGGTTGCACGCGGTGGTTCTACGATAAATTCATCAACTGCATCCATTAATTCAATAATGCATTTGCAGGCATCAGACTCTGGATCACCACCAGCTTCAACTGCTTTTAGTGCAGAACCCTGAATGATTGGGGTGTCATCACCTGGGAAATCATAGGAACTAAGTAGTTCACGAACTTCCATGTCAACGAGTTCCAACAATTCTGGATCGTCAAGTTGATCAACTTTATTCAAAAATACTACAATACCAGGAACACCCACCTGACGAGCAAGCAAAACGTGTTCGCGGGTCTGAGCCATTGGGCCGTCAGTTGCAGCGATAACGAGAATAGCACCGTCCATCTGGGCGGCACCAGTAATCATGTTTTTAACGTAGTCAGCATGCCCTGGGCAGTCGACGTGTGCATAATGACGCTTGGCAGACTGATATTCAACGTGTGAAGTATTGATAGTAATGCCACGATCGCGCTCTTCTGGCGCATTGTCAATTTGACTATAATCACGAACTTCGCCGCCATTCAACCTCGACATAGTCATGGTAATCGCTGCGGTCAAAGTGGTTTTACCATGGTCAACGTGACCAATGGTTCCGATGTTCAAATGCGGCTTTGTTCTTTCGAATTTTTCCTTAGCCATTTTTACCTTCCTCCGGTTTTCTTGTTTAAACCTTCTAATAGTTTAGAGCGAATTTATCTTTTTTTTGATTTACCAACCAAAATTTTACTT
Source organism: Lentisphaeria bacterium UBA7640 (assembly GCA_002483765.1). Taxonomy (GTDB): domain Bacteria; phylum Verrucomicrobiota; class Lentisphaeria; order Victivallales; family Victivallaceae; genus UBA7640. The sequence goes on from DLIO01000039.1 coordinate 19,641, forward strand.
TTACAACTTATAATGGAGCCCACAACCGGATTTGAACCGGTGACCTCATCCTTACCAAGGATGTGCTCTACCAACTGAGCCATGTGGGCGCACTGAATGAAAACGCAAACCAGCAATTTAGCATTGCCAATTCACAATTTCAAATACGCATCCACAAAAAAACGTGAATTGGTACTCGGAGGGGGATTTGAACCCCCACAGATTACTCTACATGCACCTCAAGCATGCGCGTCTGCCAATTCCGCCACCCGAGCACAGGCGCCAAAAACAGATGTTTAAAGTACAACCCAACTGGAGTTTTACAAACCGCTTTCTTGATTTTTTTAGCTTTTTTTCTTTGCCGATTATTTTCTTTGAAAATTACGAAGTTGTTAAATAAATAACCTATTGCACACTTCTTATGTATTTGTAAACAGCGCATCAGCCCAGGAATTCATTTTATGCCAAAATCGCGCTGTGTTTTGAGGTGGATCCTCTAATCCTTGTGCTGCAGCCAGAATCTGATCCATCAAATCATGTTTTTCTACGTTTAAATCTGGATCACGATCAAGATATTCCGGCAATAAACCATTCTCGCTCAATAATACTAATTTAAGCATTACGGCGCAGCGAATACGTTTTGGTTCGGCAAAGCGGTCAGAAACTTCGATCATGCTGAGTTGGTTGAACACATTTAAAGCCGCACAATAAACTTCAGGGGCGGGCAATTGCGGTTTTCCCCATTTTAAAATCAAAGCGGCTAACTCAATTGCTAAAGTAAAATTATCAGGAACCGCCGCCAACGCTTCACCACAGCTCCCTAGAATCTCCGCATTTCGTAAGTTGTGTAGTGTTGATTGACTACTCTCGGAAAACTCTACCTGCAGTTCGCGAAAAATATCAGCAGCGGGAAATTTAGTTTTACCACCACCCATTCCGCCTTTAATTATTAGATCTAACCGTCCCAGTTCCGGCGTGATCCCGGCAATAATCATGCTGGTCTCCCCGTACGGGGATTTACGCAAAACCAATATTTCACTCGTTTGAATAAGACTCATTATATTAACCTCAACTTTATCATTTCACAGGAATAACCCAAGATTCTTCATAATCTGGATTATTAGGAAACAGCTGTTGTGCTTTTTGCAAATATTCCGCAGCAGCATCTTCTCGACCAGTAACGCGGCAAATGCGATGCATCCGATGCCAAGCGGAAGCACGCAATGGTGCCAACTCCAACATTTTTAGATAATAGCGTTCTGCTACATCATAAATCCCGCGAGAAAACATAAAGTCACCTGCTGTCTGCCATGGAAACGGCGAATACGGCTTTAACGTAACTGTTTGCTCAAGGGAATCTTTAACCTGTTGCGGCGTCGTCTGATAATATTCCTCCGCAGTTTTACCCTGAGGCGAAGTCAGATCCTGCAATCCAGCGAAAGATTTTTCAGCACGGAACAGTTTATATCCATCCAATACTCCAAATATTCCCGACCATCCAGCTACAATCACAAAAATGATCCGTAATGCTAATCTGTTTTTTTGCTTTTCCGGTTCCGCTTTGCTAATAAGCAGCGTCACTTGTAACGCTGCCAAGTAACACATTATCGCTGGAACTTGCATATTGGTATCAACTTGACTGTGAATCACGCAACCCGCGACTCCTGCAAAAATCCAGAACTCAATCTTGGTATAAAATTTATCAGTCGAGCGAAGGATGCGCCGCCATGCCGCCCATAACGGCCAAAATAGCGCAAGAAAACAACTTATTCCACCAATAATACCACATTGTGCCAGATATGCCATGAACATACAATGCGGATCATGGGGAGCTTCTTTTCCCGGAAAAATCTTAATAAGCATGTAATCGTGAAAAAAATCTCCCCAACCAGTACCAAACAGTGGATTTTTAGCGAAAATCAACAGTGACGCTCGTTGATAATCCAAACGGGCAAACATTGACCAAAACCCGCGTCCGGCAAACTGAATCACCAACGCTCCAGCCAATAACGCCAACACTATCGCCGATGCCACAAAAATCCTGATACGGCGTTCCACAGGAAAAGCCAACAACAGAACACCGAATAAAACAAATAAGACCGCGAATGCTGCTCGGCTTCCAGTCATATAAAGTGGCACCGCCATCGCTAATAATGCCATTGCTAAAAAAACCACGCGTCCGGCGGTCGGCGGCTCAATACGTTTTCCGAGTTGCCAGGCATAATAAAAAACCAATGGCATCATCAGCAGTAAAAAACCAGCAAGATTATTGCACGACGTGAACGTCGAATAAATTCGGTTATCCATCACTCTCGCCATAAAATCTCTTCCCAGTGTTACTCCAGTCACACGTTGCTGTTCCATAACAAAACGCCGCGTATCTTCAAAACTAAATAGACGCTGTTCCCAACCTAAAAGCGCCACCAACAGCGCGGTTGCCGTTAACAAAATCAAGAATTTACTGCGCCATTCGGGACGGTTCGATAAAATCAAAAAAACCGTCGCGGCGTAAGCTCCAATACCAAAACCGTGAATCAATTGCATTTCGACAAAGTCCCTGACCGAAGCATTGATTGCCCCCACGTAGCCAACTAAACCGAGAAGTAACCATAATCCAGCCGCGACAAAAGCAGTTGGTTGTCGATTGATTTGTGGAGGGAATACCAAAAGCGTCAACAGCAAAACCATCCCTGAGCAGATCGGGAACAACGTTACCGGCCATGTAATAATCACCCAAGAGAACGCATCAGAGGGAAACAGTGCTGAAGTTTCCGGCAGTCCGGTCAAAGATGCGAATTTCAACGGCAACAACACCGTAAAGAAAGCAACTAACAACGCAACGCCGTTTTGCAAATTCCTCAAATCCAAACCCCGCTATAAATTAAAAGTCATTTAGTGATCACCGCCTACTATAACCTCTTGATTAAAATCTGACAACTTAAGATCAAATAACTTCTAAAAATATTCCCAACTCAACAACTATACGTCATAACTACTATCTTTAATTCGCGCGCGCATAATGCGCGCGCTAATTCAAACTGGCAGTTACAACGTGCAGATCTATTTCCAAATTTTTAATGCCTTTAACAAAAACTTCGCTATTAGTGTCCAGTTAGTGGAGGTCTCTCATTTTCCTTTCCCAGCTTTCTCTTTGCGCGTTTTGTGTCTTCTTGGTGTGCTTGGTGGTTAGAACTCTCGCTTTCCCCAATTCTAACTTCTATCTCCTAGATTCTAGATCCTTCCCTTTCTCTGAGATTGATGGTTAGTTGTATAGTTGTGATATGATTTTGGGTGGGATCATATTGCCGAAGCGATATTGGTTCAAGTGGCGTAGAAAACGGCACTGCGGACACATGAAGTTTTTTAATCCGTAAATCAGTGCGGTCTCTTCAGATTGTTCCATAATCGCTTCATCCCCTTCGTCAAGCATAATGCGATCAGGAGAATTGTCAGCAACAATGACTGCGGGGCCGCGAACAATCCTGATTTTTACCCGCGATGTTTCGCGGATTACCATGTGATTGACCAGTTCCATACTATTGCTGAACGCCAAACCAAGTCCAAGCTGAAAAACACTGTGAGTGATACTGCGGTAGTAGGCTGAACTACCATGAACCGTGGACAAACCAACGGCATCGCCAGCTATTTCATCAGCATAAAGATCGTCATCAATCCAAACCTGATAGCGCAAAGCGCTGGCTTGTTCAGCATTGTGAATATAAATATCGTTGATTGCGCTTAAATGACGTCCGTGAGCGGTAACTACGATTTTTTTCAGCTCTTCTCTTTCTGTTTGGCCGTCCAGAAAATTCTGCAACTGAACCTTATAATCATGATCGTCACAAAGTTTAGCGGTGTGTGAATCGCGCAACGGCAACTTGGGAATACCTGGCCATTCACGTTCTGAACCTAAAAGAGTACCATCGCCGCCATAGGTTACCACTAATTCAGGGGAATCAGGCACCTCTTGGAAACCGTATTGTTTAAGCAATGGACGAATCGCATCACATTTATGGCCAAGCAGTTTAATTTTCATTTTATTGACTCCGGTTGGTTTGAGCGATAATGGCATATAAAACGGCAGCGGCGCAGTTGCCGACATTGATCGAAGCTTTGATACCGAACATGGGTAAGCTGATCGTAGCGTCACAGGCAGCAATGGTTTCTGGCGCCACTCCAAGCGCTTCATTTCCCAAAACCAAAGCAAGCGGGAATTGATATTCAAATTCCCACGCAAAAACACTCTCCGCGTGCGCTTCGACTGCCAGCACTTGCTGAATTCCTTCCGCGCGCAACATTTTCACCGCGCTCAAAGAGTCTGGCATCTGGCGGCATGGAATTAATGAATCAGTATCCATGGCGGTTTTGGCCAGTTTAGGATGCCCTGGAGCTGGCGTATAACCGCAAGCGATAATTTCGCGCACTCCGACAGCTTCAGCAATACGAAAAATATTACCAGTGTTATGTGCGCTACGTAAGCGATCCAAAACCAAGGTGATCTCCGGAGCTTTACCGGCGCGGTGCCGTAGCGTATTAACGCTGTATGGAGTATTATTTATCACCTAAAACGGCTCCTGTACGCCGGGTTCTCCAGATTAATCAGTAACGACGTTGTTTGCTATCAGCGAGCATCCGTAAACGCAGTGACTGCAAACGAATAAAACCTTCAGCATCTTTTTGGTTATAGACATCTTCCGCCTCAAAAGAAGCAATTTCATGATCATATAAACTGTATTCCGAACGCCGTCCAGTCACATAACAGTTCCCTTTGTATAAGTTTACGCGCACATCGCCGGTAACAAATTCCTGGCTCTTGGTAATCGCGGCCTGAAGCATTTCGCGTTCCGGGGCAAACCAAAACCCGTTGTAAACCATGCGGGCATAATCAGGAATAAAGCTGTCGCGAAGGAACATTACTTCTTTGTCCATCGTGATACTTTCGAGTCCACGGTGTGCGTGATATAAAATCGTACCACCTGGGGTTTCGTAAATTCCACGGGACTTCATTCCGACAAAACGGTTTTCAACAATATCAATGCGTCCGACTGCGTGTTTTGAGCCGATGGTATTAAGCTTGCGCATCAAGTTTGCAGGAGATAATTTCTCGCCATTGACCGCAACGGGGATGCCCTTTTCAAAGGTAATGGTAACATCTTCCGCTTTGTCGGCGGCTTCGCTGAGTGGTCTAGTCATGACCGAAAGTCCTTCCGGAGCTGGCGTCCATGGATCCTCAAGAACTCCCCCTTCGAAGCTGATATGTAACAGGTTACGGTCCATACTATATGGTTTCGCGGCGGTTGAGGTAATTGGAATATTATTTTCATTGGCATATTTGATCATTTCCGTACGCGATTTAAAATGCCAGTCAGGATCGCGCCATGCTGCAATAATTTTTATATTTGGATTAAACGCATAAGCAGCTAACTCGAAGCGCACCTGATCATTTCCTTTGCCGGTTGCGCCGTGACAAATGGCATCTGCCCCTTCAGTTTTGGCAATTTCCACTAGACGCTTGCCAATTAAAGGACGAGCAATTGAAGTGCCAAGCAGGTAAGTCCCTTCATAAATAGCATTGGCTTGCATCATTGGAAAAATAAAATCACGTGCAAATTCTTCGTTCAAGTCTTCGATATAGCACTTGGACGCGCCAGTTTTAATCGCTTTTTCTTCCAAACCTGCAGTTTCCTCTTCCTGCCCGACATCGGCGCAAAAACAGATAACATCAGCCTTATAAGTTTCTTTTACCCATTTAACAATAACTGAGGTGTCAAGCCCTCCGGAATAAGCAACTACAACTTTCATGATAATACTCCCTTAATAGATTTAATTTTGAAGAAAATAATATACTATCACCGAATTAAATTACAAAGCCGAACTCAAAGCCTAATTTCAATGTCAGCTGATAATTTGTATTGTGAGTTTTGTGAATTATTTTACATTGTCTAAGTGGTCAGTTTGTTATGATTGAAAAATAACCAAGGAGAATGAAGATGAGTGCGCCAAGCAAAGC
>DLIO01000055.1 GCA_002483765.1 Lentisphaeria bacterium UBA7640
CCTCCAGATCAAGATTCCTGAAAATAGTCTTTTTCATGGAAAGTTCAGTAAAGTTTTTTAAAAGTCGCAAACATAAACAGACGATTGCTTTTCTCCATCAGGGATTCAACTATGGTGATCATGGAGACGTAAACTCCCGTATCCCGAGCTATGAAGAGTTTCGCAATCAGAATTTTTTAGCGATTATTTGTGGTAGTAAAGGCACTGTTCAATATAATCGGTCCGTTAAACACTATCCAGAACTTTATATTGGAATGCCAGCTCTTACAAAAGAATTAATGTATGTTTCAGAAGTGCTACTGGCGAATGATGGGAAGGGGGTAGCTTCTCCAACTGGTATAAAGTTGTTGGTCAAGGAAGATGGTAATGATATCTGGGTATTTGCCTGTAACGCCTCTCAAATTGGCACCAAAGCGAAATTCACAATTCCTAGACTTAATGGAAGAAAACTACAGGTAATCTCTGAAGAGCGTTCGATAGTCTCCCAAGAGGATTCCTTTGACGATGAATTTGAAAATTATCAAGTTCATATCTACACGACTAGTAACAAAAAATCTGGACTAAAGACTATCGAAATTATTTGTAATGAAATTGCCCAAGTGAACCAGAAGCGACATAAATCTGGCAACTTGGCTTTTCAAATGTTTGAAGGTAGTGGAGTAAAAGTCACTGCCTCGAGCAATATGGGAAAAAACCGTCGAGATGACAATGGCTTATGGCATATTGTCGATGGCATCTTTGATGAAGCTGAAGACGATCATTATAACACTTTAACATGGTCTGATGCGACTCCAAACGAGTATCCGGATTGGATTGAGATAAGACTGCCAAGTGTAAAAAAAATTAGCAAGGTAATTGTATATCCAGTGAAAGAAAGTTTAAAGGATTACGAGGTTCAAGCGTATATAAGTGGTAAATGGCAATCGGTGGATAAGGTATTTAATGAAAAAGCTAGAGTTATTACTCATGAATTCTTGCCAATAAGGACTGATCGTATACGATTATGGATAACGGGAACCAATGGCCCTACAGCTCAAATAACTGAAGTCGAAATATATTAAAAAGGAATAGTAATTATGAAGCAAATTCAATTATGGGTTGTTGTTTGTGCGTTTTTAGCAGGGTTAATATTATCTGCTGGCGATGACGGGCTCATTGGTAGCTGGCCTCTTAACGAAGGCGCCGGAAACATTTTCAAGGATGTTCTAGGTAATAATAATGGCGAAATATTGTACGATATGCGTGGCATAAAGTGGGTTGAAGGCCGCAATGGCAAAAATCCTTTATTCTTTGGAAAGGAAGGCGAAAGAAACTCATTTGGTGCGGTAACGATTCCTGGAATTGGAAAGTATGATTTTAGCAAGGGAATAACAGTCTCTGCATGGATAAAATTTTCTTCAACAATGAAACGTGAAGCTGTTTACGATATTGTATCAAATGCAACGGGAGACAGTGGCCCTGGTTTTAGGTTAATGATTCATTGGGGACGCTTACTTTTTTTATCAGGAGATGGCAAAAAAGCATTTAGCGCCATGACTACAGCAGCAAAGTTTCCATTTAAGGCTGAGATTTGGTACCATGTTGCCAGTACCTATGACGGGTCAATCTTTAAAGTTTATGTCGACGGAGTAAAGGCTGGTGAGAGCGAACCGGATCAAAAATTCACCAAAGGCAGTGATGATATTTCTATTGGTAGCTATCGAAACGGCTATTATTATGGTTTTGATGGAATTGTTTCTGATGTGAAAATATATAATAAAGCAATAAGCCCTTTGGAGATAATGACTATAGCAAAAGGGCTATAATAATGAGGCACGGAGGTATTATTATGACATAAAAACTCTCTCAAGCATGCAGGCCTGAAAAATAATATTTTCAGTGAATCGACTTCTTATATAAAAAATCACAATAAATTTTTCTAAAACACAACCATAACATTTTCGGAGAGATTATGGCGGGAAAAATTATTCAAAGACAATCGGTCTAGAAAAATAAAAATAAAATGTTTAGTGAAAACAACTTTTTGACACTAAACTATTACGAATTATCTAAAAAACTTAAGGTCTAAAATGAACATAAAATATAAAGTTTTCACTCTTGTAGAACTCCTCATCGTGATTTCGATTATAGCAATTCTCGCCAGTATGTTGTTGCCGGCGCTACAAAAAGCTCGTGATAAGTCCAGGGCAATTTCTTGTACTTCAAATCTAAAGCAATACGGTGCGGTCAATTCGCTTTATAATTCTGACAATCAAGAATATCTTCCACTAGGCAAAGAGCCTGGTAAAAATCCTTGGATCAACAATTTTTCTTTGTATTTCAATGGGAAAAACCAGTGGGACAAGAGTTCAATTTGGCGCTGTCCAAGTGAACCTGCTAACTTCGGTGCCTATGACAGCAGTTTGGGAGGACTAAAGGGACCGTTTGCGTTCCCACACTATTCGATCAATGCCCATTGTACTTCCACTATTGCGGGGTACGAGGCGAGTGGCTGTAAAAAATTATCTCAAATCAAAAATCCTACCAAAATTATGCTCTTTACTGATAACCTAAATCGGAACAATGCCACGTGCCCTTTTATTACGTGGATTGCTTATCGGCACGGCGGAGATCCATACGCAACCACTAGTACAACAAGCCAAGGTAAATCAAACTTTTGTTTTATCGATGGCCACGTAGAGCCGTTAAATTTGCAACAAACTAAACAGTGGTGGCATGGCAACCAATTTGCTTCCTACTTGCAGCAGCAAATTCTTTATGGATATAAATTTGACGGGACCAACTGCTCGTTTTAACTTACGTAAGAACAAAAAATTCATCTGCAGAGTGCATAGCATATTTGTGCCAGATACTGAAACGTGCATTTTCAGTGAAAAGGTTGAAAAGTTGGAGCCAATGATTGGAAATTTGGCTCTTTCGCATTTTGCGTAAAAAGAACTATAGGTTTTTACATTAAAAATAAAATAAGGATTTTACAGAATGAAATGGACAAAGTTTATATTGATGATAGTGGCAGTTATTGCTGTTAATGCTGGCGCAATGGAATTGCCTGCCTTACAAATGACAAAGGCCGAATATCCCATAATTATTGATGGAAGACTTGATGAACCAGCATGGAGCCAGACGCCAGTTTATGATGATTTCAAAACGATGGAAACTAACAAGTCAGTAGAGCGTCGTACTCAAGTGAGAATGCTTTATACAGATACCGCGATAATCTTTGGTTTCAAAGCCTATGTTCCTGATGATAAAATACCTCTCAAAGAAATAAAGCGTGATGGCACGGGGATTACAAATGAGTGTGTAGAAATCATGCTTGACCCGACAGGAGGCGACGATGACTATTATCATTTCATAGTTAGTGCGACAAATGCCCAGCTTGATCGTAAATGCGAACAGGGTGGTTACATTGGTGATATCAGCTGGAATGCTGACTTTAAGAGTGCGGTGCATCGTGATAAAGATTTTTGGAGCTGTGAAATTAGTATTCCATATTGGGTATTGGAAATGCGTAACTCTAATACAGCTTTTTGGAAGGTCAATATTTGCCGTGAAAGTGGAGGTGAACTCTCTTCTCTCGGCATTAAAGGACGTTTCAATACATCCGCAGCATTTAGACGCCTTAAAGCGCCATCCGTGGATATGAAACCGTTCTTTTGGGACATCAATGAGCCAATAATCGCGAGTCGCATAAAAGATGGGAAACTAGATGTTGACATAGCAACAAAAATAAACAATCTTACAACGGCATCACGTCAGGTAACTGTTACTTGTTCAATGCTCCCACCTGAAGGCAGACGTTTATTACAGAAAAACGTTCTAAATTTGTTTAGCCAAGTAGATTCCGAAGTGAAATTTCTGCCTATGCTGCTTGATAAGTCGGGAATCTATAAATGTACAATTTCGATACGTGCTCAAGGAACCAATCGATTGCTCGCACGGAGAGAATTTTCACTACCTATAAGTTTTTTGCCATTGAGTATCCGCATTAATGACCCGCATTATCGCCGAGCTATTTTCGTCACACAGAAGCTGGATTACGTGCGTTACTCAATAAAACTTGCACTGAATGCAAAAGAAATCGCCGACGCAAAAATGGACTCAGGAGTACGTGTACTAGGCATGATTGAGCCAATTTGTAGCAGTACGGTTAGTGCTACCCCAGAAATGTCATTTGAATTTCCTGTAGACAAGCTGCCGGATGGCAAATTAGAAATTTTCGCCAAATTACATGATAAAACAGGGAAAGAAATGGCGGTTATTGTTGAACCAATCCGTAAATTGCCCTACAAAAAAAATGAAGTCTGGCGCGGTAAAGACCAAAATTGGTACGTAGATGGGGAAAAAATATTTTTACTTGCTGGCTGGAATTATCCGGGTTATCACTATCCGGAATATAATGTTTTCATGGGAACAGGAGAGTCATGGGAAGGTATGTTTTTCAGCGGAATTGGTTTCGGACTGGCTGCTATTCAGGCTGAATTAAATAAAGGAGCGGCAACCCCTAATATTCTAAATTTCTTTAGAGATAGAGTACGTAAAATTTCCAATAACCCATTACTTTTTGGCCATTATCTGGTAGATGAACCTGATTGCAAAGGAAGTACACGTGAACAGTTTGTTAAAATTGCCCAAGCGATAGCCGACGAAGATCCTTATCATCCAATTGTGATTTCTACTGGAAGTAATGGAATAATTAATTATCCGGACTGTGGCGAAATTAACGGTTTTCATTGTTATCCCAATCCAGCTCCTGGAGAGTCAATGAGTAATTTCATGAAAATCGTAGTGTTAATGGATAAAGCACGAGATTATTTTTCTAACAGTAACAATCCACAACAGAGTATCGCTTATCTACATCAGGGATTCAATTATGGCGATGTTTATAAACTCAATTCACGGATCCCCAGTTATGAAGAGTACCGCAACCAGAATATTTTAGCATTGATTTTGGGAAGCCGCGGGTTACTACATTACAACCGTTATGTCAACGAATTTCCGGAGTTGTACATTGGTATGCCTGAATTGGTAAAAGAGCAAAAAATTATTGGAGAGAATGCAATCATCCAAGCGTCTCCTGTTGATATGCCGCAAGGTTCAGCACCGGAGTTACGATTGCTGGGTAAAGTAAATGGCGATGATTTATGGTTACTGGCCTGTAATGCATCATATGAGCCAATGGATTTTGACATTACTTGGGGCCAACTAAATAATCGAAAAATCCAAGTACTGAGCGAAAATCGGAGTATTTCTGTTAATGGTGGTAAATTCAAAGATAGGTTTGGTCCTTTCGAAGCTCGCGTTTATACCACCTCGAGCCACGATTTCAAACTAAAGAGCATAAAACAGATTAACGCTCTGATTGCCGCTGATTATGAAGCGCGACGCAAACCAAACAATGTTGCTTTTCAGATTTTAGAAAATGAAAAATTGACTGTAAATGCGTCGAGCAACATATATGCGTCTGCAGGAAGACCGCAGAGCAATGCTTTATGGCATGTTACCAACGGTATTACTGCCGATCGCAAAAAAGGTCGTTATGACAAGGGTGTGCATGTCTTTTGTGACACAACACCAAACGTGGTACCTGACTGGATTGAGTTAACCTTCAAAAAACCAGTTAAGATCAATCGTGTTGTGGTTTATCCAGCAGAGAATTCGCTTAAAAATTACGAGATTCAAGTCATGTTAAAAGGCGAATATCAAACTGTTGCTAAAGTTGAAAATGCCAGCGGATTAGCACAAGAGAGCATTTTTCCAGTAGTTACCACCAACCAAGTTCGGGTTTTTGTTACCGCCAATAATGGTGCTTACACGCAAATTCACGAAATCGAAGTATATCAACCATCAATAGAAAAATAAAATAGAGGTCTTTTATTATGAAAAAAATGATGATCACATGGACAACGGCTTTATTGATATGTTCAACCGCCCTTGGCAACACGGAAGGAGTAACTTCTCCAGCGGGAAGTTGGTCGCTTAATGAAAGTAGTGGCACAGTGGTGAAAGATATCTCCGGCAATAAACTTGACGGTAAATACCTTAATATTGACAAGATTGAGTGGGTAGATGGGCCACAAGGCAAGGCGCCATACTTCAAAAATACCGGTGCACAAGTTGAAGCCCGGGCAATGGCGTCGGTGCCACTACCTGAAATGCTGGATTTGAATAAAGGCTTTACGTTAACAGCTAAAGTTAAAACTCCAAAGGAACTTCATAGATCGCGACAATATGAAATCTTCAATTGCAGTGATACTTATAGCAAAGGAGCCGGCTTTCGAGTCTATATTTCATGGGGGATGATTTACTTTATTAGCGGAAATGGTGAGAAATCTTCTTTTGCACGCAGCTTACCAGCAAATTCTCCCATTAGACCCGACTCTTGGTATAATATTGCTACCACTTTTGATGGACAAAACGTGAAGGTTTACATGGATGGTGAGTTAGTTGCGGAGGCCGAAAATGTGGTTTTTGCTCCAGCGAAAAGGAAGGAGTTGCGTATAGGTGCTACGGGAAGTGCAGCAGGTAGTGGTTATGGATTTGAAGGGATTATTTGCTCGACCGCACTTTATGCCCGTTCTTTGTCCGAAGTTGAAATAGCAGATTTGTGTCATGAAGAATAATAAATCTCTGTCTACCTTGAATTGGGTTCTTAATGTGAAGCATGAAAAGGCACCAAAAGCAAAGTGTTATTCTGCCGATTAAGTGTTCAATGATATGGAACTTGAATTGTGAAAATTTTCATCATGAGCGCGCCAAACAAAGGCTGTATAGTCTGAACTTGGGTGATCCGTTCGGTTCTTCACGAAGAAGTACTGCGTAGAAGCCGAAAAGGCGACGAAACGGGATGACTATCAGTTCATAGTAGTATGTGCCAGACGCATGTCGAAGGGACTGACACAAGCACAATAAGAGAGGAAGGACTATGCTAACCGCTGAATTTGGAATAACAAAGGTAAAGCTGTCTCTTATAACTGAACATGCTACAAGAGATAAACAGTTAAGATTTACAAGTCTGAACAAGGATTTCATGTAATTATTACAAATAAAATTAACCCAATTATTAATAAGGAAACTTTAAATGAAAAATTATAAACCATGGATATGGACAGAATTGTTATCATTTGATAATGTACAGCAAGATTTGGGGGTTTCTGCATACCTTGCAAAAACTGGATTTATTCCTGAAGTGATCTGCTTAATGTCTTCGACCCCAGATATTGTTTTTTTACACAAGCCATTAACTGAAGAAATAGTTTTATCACCAGCGATCTGTTCGCGCGATGGTCATGCGGGTAATGAGGAACGTCGAAGACAGGATTGGACTAATTTTCAATTGAGAGATTTAGTGGGTAGTTTGCACAATGCCGGAATTAAAGTGTATTTATCACTTTTTACTGTTTTTTATCAGGACAAACATCACCATGAATGGACATCTGATCATCATGAAGCTTTGCAAGAGTGGGATTTTCAAGGCAAAGGACTGAATGTCAATGTGTTACGCAGATTCAAAAATGGTACTTATGTTGAAGATTTTTTTATTGAAAAGCTTGTTACAGTTGCTCAAGACTACGGTTTCGACGGTTGGCATGGTCCGGACGGGTTTGGCCCTTTAGGTTCCGGTGCGCTTCCCTATACAGATTGTTCCGATGATATGATGGGGCAGTTCAGTGAAACTCTTAACTCTAAATTACCCGAGTGCGTTTCCTGTATCTCTGATGGAGATATTAAAATTCTTCAAAAAAGGATGGAATGGATATGGGCTAACTTACGCAAAGAATGGATAAAATTTAACACCAACCGATGGGCTACTTTCTGGACAAAAGTGACTGCGGCAATGCATAAGATAAATAAAAAAACCGCAATAAATTCCGCTTGGACTAAAGCTAGTTTTGAAGCTGAATACCGCTACGGTATTGATTATAAAAAAATAATGGACACTAAGGTCGATCACATGGTGGTTGAAACTGTTGCGAACGGAGTATCTTTATCTGGAGGCAGAGAGCAAGATTATCACTATGAATATCTAGCTATGCTGATGACAATAAAAGCTTATGCGCCAGAAATGAAACTTATTACTCTGCATGGCGTAAAAGATGTTGTCGAGAATTGGGATTTACTGCGCCATGCTCCGACGATGTTGCAGCGAGAATTTTATTCATTAGCCAATGTTTATTATAGGGGGAAACGCATTTCAGAAGGATTTTTAACTTGCCTTGGCGATGGTATAAAAGCTGAAGAATGGAAGATGCTTAGAGATTTGTGGGATTTTTCTTTTGACGGAAAATCACAAAAACAAGGTAGTGTCACCGTTATCTGGTCAGATGATGCCCATAATAAATTACTTGATGATTATTTACAACATGGAACTTGGAGCGTATGCAGGCAAATGCAGTATCTCTTAGAGCGTGGAGTGCAAGTACAAAATATTGATCGTATAGAAAATCTGAATAAGGTTAGCGGAACAATTTTCATCGCCAATGTACATTTATTAGGTTCAGCAGAATTGAAAAAAGTCGAAGCTTATAGAGATGGGGAAGTCATCATGACTGAAAGAAGGGATGGTAGATATATTTGTAAAACGCTCAATAAAGATATTTCATCGTCACCCTGTTCCTTCAAAGACTATAGACCCCCTCTTGGATTTCGTGACCCCATAAGTTATTGTACTATTAATGACGAATTTTGGGATGCAATAGCGAATACATTAAATGCGCTTGAGTCCCTTGTCAGCACAGACAATAAGGATGTCAGTTTTATGACTCAAGTTATGGATGAAAACACTCTTATTCTCGCGGTAAAAAATAAAAAATTTACTTACTTGGCTCCAGTGATCACGTTTACCAGAAACATCAAAGAACTTCATGTCATCTCCAGTTTTCCTTGGACAAAACAACAATTTTCAGGAAAGAGTTTTACCTTAAACAAGGTTCCTCCCAAAGGCGTAGTCGTAATCAAGGTGTCTCTCGACATGAATGAGTTAATAGATTAGTGAGTTCTGTAATCAAAAGAATTCGCTTGGGCTTGCACGGAGTTTACAAATTATTTTGTGTTTCGGATTTGCGGTAACAAGAAGTGTTAATTTTTCGGCTAAATACCCCGTATGCTTGTTATGCCTGCATCGGGGATAGTCGAAAAACAACAAATATCTGTAGGAGTTAAATGATGAGTACACCAAGATATGATTTTCATATTCACACGGAATATTTAAAGTGCGCCGATGAAACTATGAAAATAAAAGATATAGTCAAGAGCTGTGAGGCACTAGGCATAACAAAACTGGCCATTACTGATCACCTTAATAATTTTGAAAAGGCCGACAAACATTTTCAGATAGCCGAAGATATTGCAAAGTTAGAGACAAACATTGATGTTTATTTTGGTGTAGAACTAAACTATATGGGATATGATGGTCAGTTTGCTTATAACGAAGAAATTAAAGAACGCATTGGGTTCCAATTCGCTATAGGCGGAATCCATTCTCTTTACGTGGATGAATATAGCTTGGAGAAGATAATTGATATACAGCATATGCACCATATCAAAACTTGTGAGAACCCTCTTGTTTCTGTCCTTGTTCATCCATATTGGCTTTCATTATCTGTTTTTGTGAAAAATAATTGGCCAGTAGTTAATCATATTAAAGCATTACCAAAAAGTCATATCAAAGAATTGGCACAAGTATCGCGAGATACTCATACAGGCATTGAAATTAATGCACACACACTTCTTTTGGAAGGCTTTGGCGAAGATTTTCAGAGATATTATGAGGAATATATTGGGATGTTAGCCGCAGAAGGAGCTGTCTTTTCCTTTGGTTCAGATACTCATACCATTAATACGCTGAAAGACATTGAGCTTTGTTTTGATCTTTCTAAAAAACTGAAACTAGAAGAAAAACAAATTTGGAAGCCAGATTGTGAACCAATGAAAAGCCAAACATTCATTCAATAATGATAATTCCAATACTTTTCAAGTAAGCGTAATGATGATTCAATTATAGACCCGCTTTTCACTTTAGCCTCTCCCTATAAGCCACTGGAAAGATGTCGTCAGATTTCACTGCTTGTGGCATAGTTTATCCCCGATCCTTAATATTTTTGTCTGGCCGGAGTAGGTATTTTACTGTATAAAATGATATTCCATCGTTCAGATGTGGTTTTGGATTTTATGCGTTTTGTGCATTGCTGGCGTAAGTTGTCTTGAAATGGATTATTTATTACAGTAGATTATCCAGATAATAATTTTTGCTTCATAATAATTTTTATGTTCTTTGGTTTGTTTTATTTGGATTTTAAAGGAGAATGTCGTGAAAAAAATCGGATTATGGTTGATTGCTTTGTATCTGATTCTTTATATTATTCCACTGGGCTCGCGGGCGTTACTTGAACCTGACGAAGTGCGCTATGGCACCATCGCGCGTGAAATAATTGAGAGTGGCGATTGGGTTGTGCCGCGGATTAACGGTTTGCGCTATTTTGAAAAACCAATCATGGGTCATTGGGGGAATGCTTTGGCACAACTAGCATTTGGCCAAAATAATTTTGCGGTGCGTATTGCTTCAGCAGTGGCGACGGGTTTTTCCGCATTGTTGCTTTTTCTGCTAGTGCGCCGTGAACCGGAAAATCGTGATTTTGCGCTTGGAACAACTGCCGTTTTTCTGAGTTGCGCGTTGGTCTATTTTGTTGGAACATTTTCAGTGCTGGATGCGATGTTTTCGGCGTGGGTGACGGCGACGTTGGTGTTTTTCTATTGTGGTGCCGCGGCAAAGAGTTTTAAAGAGCGTTACAGCTTTTTAGTACTGGCTGGGATCACTTGTGGATGTGCTTTTTTAACCAAAGGACTTCTGGCTTTTGCGATTCCCGGGATAACTATTATTGCGTGGTTGATTTGGGAAAAACGTTACAGAGATATCTTGATTTTACCGTGGATTCCGTTAATTTTGGTGGTTTTGACCATCGCTCCATGGTCATATCTGGTCCATTTGCGTGATAACGATTTTTGGCGTTATTTTATTGTCGTGGAACATTTTCAACGTTTTTCACAAGATGTTGAATCACAGCATCCTGAGCCGTTTTGGTTTTTTATTCCAGTATTGCTTGGTGGTACGATCCCTTGGATATTTTTAATTCCAGGATTATGGAATGGTTACCGCGGTAAATTCAAAGAGTTATTTAGAAATCCATTGATGCGTTATGCTGCATGTTGGCTGGTGTTGCCATTTTTGCTGATGTCCGCTTCCAGTGGAAAACTAGGGCCTTATATTTTGCCGTGTTTTCCCGCAGTTGCTTTATTGATTGCTGTTGGTTTACGCGAATATCTAAAAATCGATAATTTGGGGCGCAGTTATCGAGTGCTTATTTATATTCTTGTTAGCGTGGCAGCCGTGGCGTTGATTGGTTTGACTGTGATTGAAGCACTTTATTTTTCTGGCGTTATTAAGTTTGCGGTCTTTGACCAGAGTGAAATTGGAAGAATGATTATTGCGATAGTTGCGATTGCGATTTTCGGTTTTGGATTGATGACAACTTTGCGTCAAAACTTGATCAACCGCCAACGTTTAATATTTTTTGGTTTAAGTGTGTTGCCAATATTTTTTGCTTGGCATTTTGTGATGCCCAACTTAGTGGCGAATCGTAAAGCACCCGGCAAATTCATCAATGAAGTTGCTGATCGTATTACTCCAGAAACGATAGTGGTTTCATATAAAAATCATGTTGCTGCGTTAGCCTGGTTTTTAAAAAGAGATGATATTTATGTTTATGGCCGTGGCGGGGAACTGACTTATGGATTGAACAAATCTGATGCCGCAGGACGTTTACTCAGCAAAGAGGATTTCGAGAAAATGATAAAAAATAAGCCCGCGGGGCAGCGGGTGGTAATTTTTCACACTTCGAAACGCCAATTTAATGAGTTGCCTCCAAGTCCCAACGTTTTTATTCGTGATGGCAATTATTTCGCTCAATACGACTGATTGAAAAATCTATAATTTCACGCGTTAAGTTCGCGCGCGCATAATGCGCGCGCGAACTTAAGGAACATAATTAGATTGCGTCACGTGGCTTTTTTGATTTTTTCCAACATGCCAGTCGTGGAGAAATTTTCGACGAATGGAATAAAGTGGAATTCTGCTTTGCAGTCAAGCAGTGCGGCGCGCTCTACGGAGTTTAATTTTTCAACATTGTAGTCGCCGCCCTTGACGTAAACATCTGGTGCTAACGCACGCAGTTCTTTTGCACAGATTTGACTGTCAAATATCACGACTGCGTCCACAGATGATAGCGAAGCCAATAGATAGGCGCGGTCGTACTCGCTGACGATTGGGCGGGATGAACCTTTGAGTTCCCGCACTGAGCGGTCGGAATTGATTAAAACTAACTGGATATCACCGAAACAACGGCTTTCGTAGAGATATTGTGCGTGTCCGCGATGAAGAATGTCAAAGCACCCATTGGTGATGACTAACTGTTTTCCCTCGACGCGCTTGGCGTTACGCCAGGCCAAAGCCTGTTCGAGATCCATTATTACAGCCGCCGGATTAACGGGAACGTTACTGATATCAGTCAATTCCAAGTTCCTTTTTTTCTTCTGGAGTGATCAATGGACGAACTGCGACTCCGGCTTCTTGTAGTAATGCTAGCGCGCTGTCGGCAATGGAATATTTGCGATGATAAACCACTTCCGCGACTCCTGAGTTGATAATCATTTTTGCGCACTGCAAGCAGGGACTGAAAGTGGTGTAAAGCGTCGAACCTTTGACCGAGATGCCGTGATAAGCCGCTTGGATAATAGAGTTTTCTTCGGCATGACTACAGAAACACTCTTCTAATGACGATCCCGATTCGATTTCGGGGTTTGAGCAACGCGGGCAACCGCCCTCATCACAATTTTTGATTCCTCGTGGAGTGCCATTATATCCAGTGGAAACAATTCGGGTATCTTTTACGATTACTGCTGCGACTTGACGGCGGCTGCAATTACTACGTCGGGTCACCACGTGTGCGATCTCCATAAAATAATTATCCCAATCGGGACGATCGAGCTTGGCCATGATAAAATCTCCGGTTAGATGAACGATTATTGAAACTAATTTATCGCAGAAGAGCCATTTTTCAACTGAATATAACCTTTCAATCTGATGAAAATGAAGTATTGTACTATCATTCGTTTTTCATCAATTTATTGTTTTAGGGATATTGAATTATGGGCGGTTTCTTTGGAGTTGTATCAAAATCTGACTGTGTGTGTGATCTTTTTTATGGAACCGATTACCATTCTCATCTAGGAACGTGGCGTGGCGGTTTGGCGGTTCTCGATGATGAGCAAAGGATACGCAGAACCATCCACGACATTACCAATTCGCAGTTCCGAACCAAATTTGACGCTGATCTCGATTATTTTAAAGGCAATGTCGGTATTGGTATCATTAGCGACTACGAAGATCAACCGCTAATCATCACTTCACATCTTGGTACCTTCACCATTGTTACGGTTGGGCGAATCTTAAATTCTCACGAATTGATGCTGGATTCCTTTCGTTCTGGATTCGCGCAATTTTCAGAGATGAGTTGTGGTGAAATCAATCCAACTGAACTCGTTGCCACTCTTATTAATCAGAAAAATTCAATTACTGAGGGAATCGCATACGCCCAAGAGAAAATTGAGGGCTCATGTTCGATGTTGATTATGGCAGACAATGGGATTTATGCCGCGAGAGATCGCTACGGACGAACTCCAGTGATTATCGGTGCCAAGGAGGGTGCGCACGCCGTGACGATGGAAACTTCGGCTTTTCCAAATCTCGATTATGAAGAAACTTATCGGCTCGGCCCTGGCGAAGTAACTTTTATCGAAGCCGACCAACTTACCCAGAAAAAAGCCCCCGGTGACCGCTGTCAAATCTGTGCATTTTTCTGGGTTTACTTTGGTTATCCGTCCTCAGATTTTGAAGGGATCAATACCGAGTCAATGCGCTATCGAAACGGTGGACTATTGGCGCGCGATGAAATTAATGAAGTCGATTCAATCTGTGGCATCCCTGATTCTGGAGTCGCCCATGGACTTGGTTTCGCTCATGAGTCGGGAATACCTTACAAGCGTGCATTTGTTAAATACACGCCGACTTGGTCGCGCAGTTTTATGCCGCAAAACCAATCGGCGCGCGATATCATTTCCCGCATGAAATTAATCCCAGTGATGGATCAGGTCAGGGGCAAAAGACTGTTGTTTTGCGACGATTCCGTGGTTCGCGGCACTCAGATGCGCGATACTGCGAAACGCCTTCACCGAGCTGGCGTCAAAGAGGTTCATGTTCGTTCTGCCTGCCCACCTTTGATGTTTAGCTGTAAATATCTCAACTTCAGCCGTTCCAAATCAGAAATGGATTTAGTAGCGCGACGCGCAGTCCGCAAGCTGGAGGGTGATAACCCTAATGTTGATATGAGCGAATATACGGATGCCAAAAACCCAAAACATCAAGCGATGGTGACAGAAATTTGTCGCGAGTTGAATCTTGATTCGCTACGTTACCAAACTCTAGACGATATGGTCAAAGCGATAGGTTTGCCCAAAGAACGGGTTTGCACCTATTGCTGGGACGGTCAGTCATGTTCAGAAGGGAACGACAAACCACAGTGATGCAGGTTTAACTGTATTTCTAAATGTGCGGCTCCGAACTCCACCAGCCATATATCTGTTGAATCAAGTATTTCATGACTGAAGTGGCGGGCAGCGCGAAAATCATTCCAGTGATTCCTCCGAACAATGCTCCCAATAGTACCACAATAATGGTTTCGAGGGTAGTTAAGCCGAGGCGGCCACCGATTACCGCAGGATATAGAAAAAACTGTTCAACGATTCCGTTCTGGATCAAGTATGTGAAGACAATCGCGACGATTTTAAGCATCGATGCATCGCCAGTCACTAAACAGACCAGAACAGTCAGCGATGCACTGGCTACAGGGCCAATATAAGGCAGCAAGACGCCCATTCCCGCGATAATCCCCAAGATAACCGCGTACGGGACACCCAATAAAACAAACACCGTTGTGTAGACTGCTGAGTCGATCACTACCAAGGTCAAGTAACCACGCAACCAAGCTTTCAGTTTATTAATCACTTCGGAAATAATGCGCTGAGCATCTTTAAGTGTGTCTTCACGTATTTCCGGCATCCATTCGCTATTGATTATTGATTTAACAATATAACTGTCCTGCTGTTCAGCGGTGTTGCTACCGCTATTGACGCTGGCGGCCATTTTTCGTAGTAACAGTGAAAAGAAGAAAAAAGTCAGCAGTAAATTAAGTAAAAATATGACAATACGGCTGACAATCCCAGTAGTCATAGAGATGACACCACCGGATTTTTTCAAAGCCATGTTTATCATCTCTTTCCGAAATTTTTCATCTTGCAAAGCTTGTGAAGCATAATCGATGGCGTCACGTATTATCGGCAGTTTTTCAAAACGTGGTTTTTGTGCTTCGAGTTTATCAATCCAATATTTTATTTCAGAGCTGAACGGAACACTAGCCGGTATTGAAAATGAATCGACGTCATCCGCTTCTTCTTTTTCCTTTTCGGGTTTATCCTCAGATTTTGCAGCTTCTTTGGTGGAACTATTTTCTTTTTTGTTTGCAGTATCTTCGCCTTTTTGTTGTTCGCGTATCTGATTCTTTGCTGTTTTGTAGGAACGCAGTCCGCCGGAAACATAATGCATAGAAATAACCGTGAACAAAACAATTAAACCTAGTCCGAACAGTGACACAGTGAGTAAAGTCGCCGTGGTAGCGCGAGCAACTAGTTGTTCTCGGTTTTTCTGTTCAATCTGTTCTTCAGTAAATTCATGTTTTGACGTAATTTTATCAATGGATGATCGCACATTACCGAGAATACGCGACACAAAATGCAGCATTCCACCTTTGTCGAGGCGGCGTTCAAACCATTTTTCAATTGGAAGTGAGATATATGCGAGAATCAGACCAAATAATAACGACTGCAGCAAGGTTGCCGTCAATATAAAAAGCAGTAACACAAACAGCGCGGCAATAATTCCTGCGCCAGATTTAATCAGCCGTTGTTTCTTTTGACCGCGTTGCAATACGGATTTCTCAATGACCAAAACATCTTCTGCGGCAATACCAAACTCTTCGGCAATCATTTTGAAGTATTGCTGTTCGGACTTATTAAAACCGTCGCTTCCAGAGGCAATGGCGATAATCGCTCTCAACAATTCAATATGTTTTTCTGCGGGATTGTTTTTGAGTTTTACTGCAGCCGCTTTGAGCCGTTCAGAAGTCGCATTTTTACTTTTTTCAATTAATTCATCAATTTCCGCAGCGGGAAACCGCGTTGCTAGGATTTTGGTGAATTTCTCGAGAGCTTGCGGGTTTTCAACCTTACCGGCCCAAGCCGCGCCGCCCAAAAGTACCAAAGCGGCCTGTTCCGCTTTTGGATCAATGCCATCCAGGAATGGGACTTCTTCAAGCGTTTTAGGAGTTGACAGTGATCTAAAAAAAGATCTGAAGCGACCGGTTTGGTTTTTGAGCATCGCTCTCATAATTTTATTACCGAATTTCTACTGAACCGTCGCCCGCGGTTACTTTCCCGCAAACGGCAGCAGTAAAACCATTAGAGCGGCAGATCGAGAGCGCAGCATCGACATTAGTTGGTGGCACAAACCACACCATGCCTACTCCCATATTGAATACGCGATAAGCTTCGACAGGATCAATCTTGCCTTTTTCGACAATCAACTTAAAGATTGGCGGTGGAGTTGGTAGTGTTTTTTTATCAAAAACCACATTAACTCCAGGTGGCAAAATACGTGGGGTATTGTCATATAGTCCGCCACCTGTAATATGCGCGATGCCATCAAGATTGATCTCTTCTTCAATGGCCTGCTTTACCGCTGGCCAATAACAAATATGTGGTTTCAACAATGCTTCGCCTACGCTTTCGCCGTTCAACTCATTCAGTTTTGTGTCGGCCTTATAATCACACTCTTCGAATAATACTTTACGCGCAAGGCTATAACCGTTGGTGTGCAGTCCGTTAGATTCTAATGCTATGGCAACGTGTCCAGGTACGATTTTCTCACCAGTGATAATTTTATTTTTGTCAACAATGCCATTAATGACGCCGACTAGGTCGAAATCATCGCCGTACATTCCGGGCATTTCTGCCGTTTCGCCTCCGAGCAAAGCACAACCTGCGGCGGCACAAGCATCTGCAATGCCACCTAAAACTTGTTCATAAAGCGGGCTACGGAGTTTGCCGATACCGATATAGTCGAGGAAGTAAAGTGGTTCTGCGCCTTGAACTGAAATGTCATTGATACAATGGTTGACAATGTCGTAACCGATCGTGTCATACTTACCGAGCATTCCTGCGACGAGCAGTTTGGTACCGACGCCGTCAATGCTTGAGACCATGACTGGATGCTTGTATTTCTTTAGATCTATCTCAAACAAGCCACCGAAACCGCCAATTGGAGTCAACATCTCTGGACGTTTAGCTGCGGATAATTTAGATTTAAGATTTTTCAGTAGTGACGTAGCCAAATCAATGTCTACACCGGCTTTCTTATATAATTCACTTTTGGCTTTGTTGCTCATTTTGTTTCTCTCTTTTCGGTTAGTTATTATTTAAAATACGTTTTTGTTGTGCATAAATACGGTAATTTATCAGAATACCGCAACGACGGCGCGCCTCAGCCCAGCTTCCATCGCCAACTTTTTTCATGGCTGCTGCCAGCAAATACTGATAGTTTTCGCGCATATTCGTAAATGCCATATCCACGCCTTGACGATATAGGCTGATTACTTCTTTTTTAATCTCTTCTGGGCTCATCGAGCGCCGTAATCGGACATCATCGTAGTTGAATCCTGCACGCTGAATTGCGGTTCCCCAGTTGCCAAAGCGTCTTATTGTAGCCATATACAAACCTTTGAAGTTATCCTGTGCATTTTTTGAAGAGATTGATTCTCCAGATTCATGCATATCACGAATCTTATCGAGTATTTTTTGTTTATGCCATCTGCGGTATTTCTTGACACTATTGTAGTCGATGCCGCACGCTTCAATCGCATTGCCCCAGGAGCCAAATACTCGCTCCGCCGCTGCATAAACGTCTGGGTAGGTGTTTGCATAATAATGAGAATTTAGCGGTTCTTTATCCTTCTTTGAAAGAATATGGTATTGAACCATTTCGGGATGCCAGATTTTTTCAAACATTAAGGTATCTTCCTCTGGGAGTTACGAGATATTTTTAAACTTAAACGAGTTAAAAATATAACATGTCCGAGTTATAATTCAATCACCTCAAGGTGAAAAATGACAATGAGGTATTAAGTAAATAACTTTCATATTTCTTCATAAAATAAAACCTTAAATGTAACGCGTAAGGACTGACACCCGAGACTTGTCGGGTGACTCGAAAAGCTGTAACTCTGTCTATATAATTCGCGCGAGCATTATGCGCGCGCTAATTACAAAACGTTTTTACAGATTAATAGTTCTTAATTATATCCTTGAATTCTTCGATAAAATGTTCGATCTCTTCAATTGGATTATTCCAAGTACTGATCCGTATTCCTGAATATGCTTCTTCACGTGAGTAACCCAACGTCAGTATTGCTGAGGATGGTTGTTTCGACTCTGCTTGACAGGCACTGCCGGAAGCGATGTGGATGCCACGTTGTGATAACATTCTCGTGATCACTGCGGATTGCATTCCTGGCAATAACAGGTGAAGAATAAATGGCGAGGTCAGCGATGTCGATATGGTTTGAATTGGCTTTTTAGAATTGGGCAATGTGATGTTCAAAAGCTCATTCAACAGAGCTATTTTTAACACGTTAGCGTTGTCAGCCAATTTGTTTCGCTCTATTTTGGCAACAGTGGCGGCTAGAGTCAAACATTGCGCTGGATCGGGTCGTCCACTCAGGTATTCTTCAGCGCGCGCTTTCTTTAAGAAATTCAGCACTTTCTGATCACGACAAAACAGTGCAGCGCCACCTGGTGCGCCAATTTTATGCCCAGAACAATATGCAAGGTCTAATCCTGCTATTTTCCATGGGATAATTATTTTTCCTGCGCTTTGTACGGTGTCGGACAGGAAAAGTGCTTGTGGCGCGCAGCTTTTGATTGTTGTGCTTAACTCTTGCAGATTTTGAATCACGCCAGTTTCGCTTTGAACGTGATGAATGGCCACCAAAGAGGTTTTTTCATCCAAGAATTTAGCGATGGTTTGTGCTTCAATTTGTCCAGTTTTGGGATTAGGTGGCACCATGCGGATTTCTGCGCCGGTTCTTTTTAACGCGGCTAAGAGTGCGGGATGTTCCAGCGCAGTGATAACAATATTACCGCGCTGAAACGCTGGAAAATTTGCGATTAAGTTAAACAGTTCTGTCGTTGAATTACCCCAACAAACCCCAATTTTAGGATCATCCAAAATTGTATGAGCCAACGTCGCCGCGGCTTTATCCATCATTTCGCGGATCTGATAAGCTAAACCATGAGCCGCTTCTTGGTTGGCATAGCAAGTCTCAATGTATTGATTAAAAATAGCCAATGTTTCAAGTGACACTGGAGTCGCGGCGGCGTTGTCGAGATAAACTGTCGTCATTTTTTTCGTACAGTTGCTTTCTCGTTTTCAGCTTTGTTTAGTACGGAAGCACGTTCCACCAACATGTCGTCATTGAGTTGTTCAAGTTCTGCTTGATTGGATGCTTTGGCTCTTTTGTCTGAATAAGTTAAGTCAATTTCTGCCAATTTTGCTTTACATTTAATTTCAATCTCATTGATAGCTTGTTTTTGCTCTTCCGATATCTCCCCGAGGGCGCCACCGGTGCGTTCTAACGCTAGTTCAAAAGCACTTTTCATATACTTTTTTCCTGTTTTGTTATGTAATGGAAACGGTAAAATATCACTGCACATGATTTTTACAATTGTTTGTTTCCCTATTGATTCTGAGCTGATGAGATTGTCAACGCGCATTAAGATTGGCCGGGGTTTGAGCATTTAAAGTTTCCGATGTTCATTGGTGTTTTTGGGAGGTTATTTCTTATTCTTCTTT
>DLIO01000107.1 GCA_002483765.1 Lentisphaeria bacterium UBA7640
ATACGGGATCAAGATTCCTGAAATTTGTATCATTAAGGTAATTTCCAAAGTATAAGTTATAATCGTAGTTTTACCATACTAATAGTATAAAATCCGTACTTTGTCCAGTGGCAAAATGAGGAAAATCGGATTATTATAAAGTCAGATCATTATAAAAACTGGCTGATGTTCAGCTATTCAACAAAACAAGGAGAAGTTATCATGTGTAAAATCCGCGTTACCATCTGGAACGAATTCCGCCACGAGAAAAGTAATGAAACAGTAAAAAAACTGTATCCTGAAGGGATGCACAAAGCGATTGCTGACGGTATTGCCGCTGATGATCTGGAAATACGTTTGGCCAGTCTTGACGAACCACAGAATGGTTTATCGCCAGAGATACTTGAGCAGACAGACGTGTTAATGTGGTGGGGACATTGTCACCATCAAGACGTCGCTGATGAAGTAGTGAAACGGGTACATCAGCGCGTTTTGGAAGGTATGGGGTTAATTGTTCTGCATTCTGGTCATAAGTCTAAAATTTTCATGGCAGTGACTGGCACCAGTTGCAGTTTGAAATGGCGCGAAGTTGCTGAAAAGGAAAGGGTTTGGACGGTTGAGCCGTCGCATCCGATTGCAGCTGGTGTTGGCGAACACTTTGACATTTCCAACAGCGAAATGTATGGTGAGCGTTTTGATATACCACAAGATGGTGAAATCATTTTCATGTCGTGGTACGAGGGCGGCGAGGTGTTTCGTTCTGGTGTGACCTTTAAGCGTGGTCATGGCAAGGTATTTTATTTTTCTCCAGGACATGAAACCTATCCAATTTACTATAATCCTGAAGTGTTAAAGGTATTGAGTAATTCTGTACGTTGGGCGAAACCAGTGTACTGGGGCAAAACGAATTGTCCGAACGTCAAACCGTTGGAAGCGATTGCAACGAAAGAGATTGATCTGTCTTACTTACCATCACGCTTGAAATAAGAGGAGTGTCATGAAAAAATTACGCTGTGCGGTAATTGGGCTCGGTATGGGGCGCGGTCACGTTCGTGGATACCGCGAACATCCACAATGCGAAGTGGTTGCGGTTGCCGATATTGATAAAAAAAAGTTAGAAGAATATCAGAAAGCGGAACAAATCCCTGAGGTTTTCACTGATCCGGTAAAAATGTTGAAGAAAGTCAAGCCGGACCTAGTTAGTATTGTCGTCCCTAATAAATTTCATTTACCATTAACGCTGGCAGCACTAGAGCACGGTTGCCATGTTTTGTGTGAAAAACCGATGGCGCTGAATGCTGCCGAAGCTCAAATTATGGAAGTCACCGCAGAAAAAGCCGGTCTTCGATTGGCGGTTAATTTTTCGTCGCGTTTTTCACCACAGGCTTTCGCAATGAAAAAACTGGTTGACGAGGGGACGCTGGGCGAGGTGTATTTTGCTCGCTCAATCTGGCAACGGCGACGTGGTATGCCGGGTTTTGGTGGTTGGTTTGGAACCAAGGCGTTATCTGGTGGCGGTCCGTTAATTGACCTCGGAGTGCATCGGTTGGATCTGGCATTGTGGCTGATGAATTATCCCGAACCTCAATGGGTGATCGGGAGCACCTACAATAAGATTGCCGCACCGATTGCGGCGCGCGAAAAGAAAAATTTTGACGTTGAAGATTTTGCTTGTGCCATGATTAAGTTCAAAAATGGCGCTACGTTGGAATTAGAGGCGAGTTGGGCTGGAAATATCAAGCCGAATGAAATGATGTCAACGCGGTTACTGGGAACTCAAGGTGGTTTATATCAGTTCAATCCTGACGGTAACTATGAATTTCAGCTGGAGGCGTATGTTGAACGCGGTGGCTGTCAATATGACATGAAACTGCATCCACCGGTACCGGAGAGTCATTCCTCATACTACAGTTTTGCTGATGCAATTATAAACAACAAACCTTTTTCGGTTTCGGCTAGGGAAGGGGTGGTGGTGATGCAGTTGCTGGATGCAATTTATGAATCATCCGCGACTGGTCGCCCAGTCGAATTGCCATGAATTCGAGGTTGCAACTAAGTATCAAGAGAGAATATACAATAGACAGAAAAATTTAGATTTTGTCGTTTTGTTAAGAAAATCAGGAGAACTGTGACGATGTGAAATTACTTCTCGGTTGCTGCTGAATCTTTGTCGATTATTTTGCCAAATAGTGACATGGCGGTGACTCGGTTGATTTTCACATTAACCAGATCACCTGGCTTTATTCCTGGGGTTGGAACAAAAATCACAGTCTCTGAACACATGACCTACAGCCAGGAAAAAAGATTTAATGATGATTTTAACAAGAGACTTTTTATGCTAAATTAAACAAATCTCTAAAACCCCAAGGAGCATAAAATGCCACAGCAAATTCTCCCTATTTATATTGAAGGCGAAACGAGTATAAACGAAAAAGTTCACTACACCTATGATGAAGCTACAGACACCGTCTGCTACTATCTCTACTGTCTACCTTTCTACAGTCATTTAAAAAGTGATCACAATTGTTTTAAGATGATAATTGCTCAATTATCAGTTCTCGGTCACTGTAAAAATCACGAGATAATGAAAAGCTTGGGGATAAGCAAAAGCTATATGGATCGTGCCGTAAAAACATATCGTGAAGGTGGGATTGGGGCTTTTTTCGAGAAACGTAAAACTCGCTCTGCATCAGTATTAACGCCAGAAGTTATTATTGAGGTCCAGCAACGCCTTGCTTCTGGCGAATCCCGCAGTGAAATTGCCGAGTCATTGGGCATAAAATTAAATACTTTAGGCAAAGCAATAAATGATCGTCGACTTACAGAAAAAAAAAGCCCACGGCAATTACGCAAAGCGAACGGAACGTAGAGGACAGTAAACAGGCCTTGGGTAATGCTTGTACTGACAATTTGGGAAGAATCTTGGCTGCGATTGGTAAATGTTCTGCACAAACATCTTTTGAGCCAGTCATTGGAGTTAATAATGGCGGCTTGCTTTTAGCATTGCCAGCACTTTTGGCCAATGGACTTTTAGATTCCCTGCATACTTTTGATTTTCAAAACAGATATTACCGCATTCAGGATATCTTCCTTGTTGTTGCCTTCATGGTTCTTGCGAGAGCTGATAACCTTAATCGTCTTAATGATATTGCTCCCGGTGAATGGGGATGTTTAATTGGCCTCGATAGGATACCGGATAAAAAAACAATGCGAACTAAAATAGATGAACTTGCATACGGAACAAATGAAGAAAATCTTGAGAACTGGATTGGTATCCGTGCCAAGCAGTGGATCGATTCTGAAGATGAGAATGTAATCGGCAAATTTTATCTTGATGGACATATAAGAACTTACTTTGGCAAAGAAAAATTACCTTATCGTTATGTTCCACGGCAAAAACTATGTATGAGAGGACTTACTGATTATTGGGTTAATGATGAAGTGGGGAATCCTTTTTTTGTAGTGACGACTCCTTTTGTAAAAGGTCTTATCGCATCTTTAAAAGATGATATAATTCCTAAACTGCTTGAACTGGTACCTAAGCTGACAGAAGCAGAATGGCAGTCAGGCAAACCTCGGTTGATCATGATTTTTGACCGAGAAGGGTTCAGTATGAAACTTTTTAAACTCCTGTGGGATGATTATCGAATTGCTTGTCAAACTTATAATAAATATCCGAAAGAAGACTGGCCAGAAGCGGAATTTAAGACTATCAGTGAAGAAACAATATTCGGCACGATTACTGAATTGAAAATTGCCGAGCGTACAATCACTCCTCTTCAAGATTTTGAAATAAGAGAAATTAGATATATGTCTGAAAGTGATCACCAAGTCTCAATTGTAACCAAAGATTTTTATGGCAAAACTCATCCAGTAATAATCCACATGAGGGCTCGCCAGTCGCAGGAAAATTTTTTTAGATACAGCAGGCAAGAATTTAACCTAGATACACTTGCATCTTATAGCAAGGTTGATGTCGATGACACTGTAGAGGTAGTAAACCCTAAATTCCGACAACTAGAAAAGACCATAAACTCAACCAGGGCCAAACTTTCACGTCGGCACCTGAAACGCTCTGAATCAGTTCTGCCTGATAATGCTACAGACAAACAGCAGAAGAATTATGAAAAACGACAGGGCGACCTCACCGCAGAAATAGAAGAGTTTGATAACGTTTTAGTTGCTGCCAAAGCAGAAAAAAGAGTAACTGAGCACTATATCCCAATCAAGGACCTGCCGGAAGACGTTAAGTTTAGGACGCTACATGGTGGGCGAAAAAAATTCATAGATATCATCAAAATGATCTGCTATAGAGCTGAAGTTGTCATGGCAAATTTAATTGTTCCTGAGCTAACTTTATATGACCGTGATACCGCACGCAGTATCATTAAAAATATATTCCAAGCTTCAGCTGATATTTTCCCAGATTACGAAAACAAGAGATTAACTGTTTGCCTACATCATACGAATAATCGCAAAACAGACATCATAGTTCAATTTCTTATGGATCAACTCAACAAACTCAGTGCACATTCCCAAGCTCTGAATTGGAGATTTTCTATAAATTTGTGTCATAAAAAAATCCCCTAGGTCATGTGCTCAGAGTCTTTGAGTTGGTGGTTTTGC
>DLIO01000140.1 GCA_002483765.1 Lentisphaeria bacterium UBA7640
ATGAAGCAATGTCAGGAGTTCAGGAATTATGAAAACAGCAAATCCCTGTAGGAAAAATTACCGACCGGAAATAGACCCTTATTTATCTTTGTTTTCTTTTAGCCATTTCCGATATGGCTCAACCTCGATCTTATCCCCAATGATCCCTAAAAACGCATTCCCAGATGGAAATCCAGGAAGAAACATATTCAAAGAACAGGCACAATAATTATACAGAGAATCTTCTTTACTTGGTCGAAGATCAGGTTTCCTGTAAACATTCAACATCTGCATAATAGCTTCAGGCTGATTTGTATAGGCTAATAACCGAGGCAAATATTTTATTCTTATTGCATCATTGTACCCGAGTGAATGGAGTTTTTTGACTAAAACATTTAACGCAGTATGATCTCCATGTCGCGCTTTAATGGCAATCATACTGAATTGGTATAAAGTTGAACGATTTACATTCAGAGAAACTGCTTGAAAGGTAGAAATATTAAAAAAATTCTCAATATCTTTGTCTTTGTATGAATTAGTTATCTCGCTGAATATTGGGGCAAGAGAACCGGACAAAATATTCTTTTTGATAATATCTTTTATGGCTGCCGGATATCGATTTTCTTCGCAAGCATTGCTTAATAGCAAATTTTGAAGATGTTCATCCTCATCGAAGCGCTCATTGTCAATTAATAATTCGTGGAGTTTGAGAATATTAGCAATAACTGCTTTCTTTTGCATATTATTGTTTGTTGTATTTAGCAATAACCCTAAGTCATGAAAAAATGCAAACTTTAAGTCGGAACAAGTTATTTTATAAAACTCATCGATCTTGTTACGATCAATGATTTTTAAATTAAAATTATCGATCGCTTTCTCACGCTTTTTCAGTTCGTCGTCAGATAATTTTCGTGCAAAAATCATATCCGATTTTTCTTTAGCCAGAGCGGCGTATTTAATAATTTCATCATCAATCTGATCAAAAAATATTATATTAGGAAAACATATCATGCCCAATATCAATATTTTTAGCGAAGTTGAATGAACTTTAATCATAAAAAACACCTCGTTGATTTTCCCGCAAGAATAGTTCGGAGTCATACATCCCAACTTTTCCAGCGATTTTCGGATATTGAGATTACATTAGCATTTTCACCATATCTCTGTTCCTAAAATCCAATTTGCGCAATGACGAGCATCAAAAGCCGAGCCAGCCCGATAAAACTTGGTAATATCCCCAGAATAGCCATGCTTATGGGCAGTTTGGAAAATTGTTGAACCGAATACACTCCAAGCCATATATTTGTCGTAATTATTAGAATGAAAAATATTGTTGGGGTCATTTGTAGAGTGTGGGAAGTCGTTGCTGTCATTAAAAAGCCCAAAAAACATCCAACAAGCAAAAATAAGCGTAACCACCAGCCTTTTTCCTCTGGGGTGCGTTTAGGTTGCGGCGTTTTTGTCTCGGAAATGTTGTTACTCATTTTTACTCTCCGTTTAATATTACTGTAAATGCGTTGTGGGCTTTTAGAGCGCCGGGATCTTTGCCGGATTCATCACATGTATAAAGTCGAAAACCGTAACGTTCAATAATTTTTTGACGGTTTAAATCCTGAATATTTATCGTCCCATGTTCATAGACCACTGGTAGCTGATTGAGCGAATCGAGTAGAGGTTTCCCTAAAAAATCAAGGTTTTCCGGGAGTTTTCCGTGGATTTTGCGGTAGGAGTTTAATTTCACCGCCGTATCAACAAGACGGTAATAATCTTCGATTTGTGCTTGTTTAACGTGCAATGACTCCATGGCGGGCAACAGCATTGTCGAAAGAATATAGAAATTCCTGTGCGGTATTAGCTCCGCTGTTTTTGTATACTTAACATACTCGATACGTTTATTGGCTGGCAAATCATTTTTTTCAAGGAAAAGACCGATTTGTTTGAGATATCCATCCAAAGCAAAACGGTAGTCGCGTTTGAAGTGGATAGAAAATTCTAGGGGCGAATATTTTACAGCTTGGCCTAATCCGAAATATACTCTTTCAAGCAACATGGAGTCAGGGTTAGGTAACAAATCAAAAATGCTTTGGAAGGAAGTTGCTTCATCGCCCATTGCGTCTGCCATCATTGCGCCCCAGTCGATCTTGTTTTTCAAAACATTGCGCCAATCATCGGGCTTCAGACTTCCGGACTGCAGGGGATAAGCGAGTGCTTGCAAGCGCATTCTCTCTATTACCAAAGCAACGATTTTACCAATGATAAAATCACTTTTCAACGCCCAGTCGCGTATTTTTTCAAGTTCTCTGTTACGTTTGATCACGATATCACGGTCTTTGCAATTCACCGCTAGGTCAGAACAAAGATACATTGCAGTTTTACGAAACGCACTCAGTTCGTCAAGTTGTATCGAAGCCAAGGCTTCCGAGTTGCAGGCATGCCCAACTTTTTGTACTGGAATTTGTAAGAAAGCATCAATGACCTTGATCTCCTTCTGGTGTTTGCTTTGCCATTGTTCTAAACTGTTTTTCAGCTCATTATGAGATAAATATGGGGTATCCCGAGGCAGCTGAATACTGTCCATATCGCGGATGGCAATTAAAGATTTCAATGGTTCCTGGTCGGGTTGCAAACCTTTTTTCTGAGTTTCCCAAAAATCCTCTATCTCTATTGAACGGCCAAGTTTCCGGGAAATCTCGGCACGTCTTTGTAGGATATCATTATCGAGTTGATTATTGTAGATGAGCAGTCCGGCAAAATATATAATCACCAGCACTAGTGGACAAAGATAGACGATGTTGAACTTCCGTTGGTCTTTATATCCGTATATCGCGATTAGCAAGAAAATATTAACGCAATACAGAAAAGCCCAATGCCAATAGGCGTTTAAAGTAATTGGCAATAACAGAGTCCCAAAACAAGACAAACTAGCAATTCCAGCGGAGGCGAAGAACCAACGTCGGTTTTTGAACAAACAAGGAATTAACGCTATTGCCCCGACTTGGTAGATAATCGCTAAGAGAATACTCACATCTTTGACTTTTCGATACTTTACGGGAAGCGATTTTTTCAACATTGTAGAGTAGGCAAAAGCAAACACAATTACTGCATATAACCATGAAATAAATAGTAATCCTACTGTAGAAAAAAAAGTCGTGGACAGTCGTAGCCATATTCCTGTTTTCTCCAGAGGTAATTTCAAAAGTATTTA
>DLIO01000028.1:0-2450 GCA_002483765.1 Lentisphaeria bacterium UBA7640
CTTTTTGAGACTAAACTTTTACACGTTTTTCAAAGAGTCTTTATCAATTCGTACATCTCCGCTATGAAATCTCATCTCTTTCCCGGAGCATTCAAAAATCATTTCGCCATTTTTACCTAATCCGGAAACTTTACCAACAAATTTATGGTCTCCGACCTCCATTGTGATGGTTTTCCCAATCAAACGGTTCTCTTGATACCATAACTCATAGAGTTTATGCGGATTACTAAAACTAATACTATAATATCCTTTGACGAATATTGCCAGTTCATGACAGAGGTTTCTAACATTAAAGATGCGGTTAGTTTCGGCAAAGAGCGATGTGGCTGGTTGATCAATTTCGATTAGCCTTGCTGGAGGCATATTGATGTTAATGCCAACACCAGCAGCAACCCCGACAGGCTGATTGTTGGCGCTAGTTTTGATTTCACCGAACATCCCACAGATTTTGCGATGTCCGCAGTAAACATCATTGGGCCATTTTAACCATGGATCAACTTCCGGCGCATAGTTACGCAATAGGTCGAGTACCCCGAGCGAAATCGCCATAGTCGCGTATTGCCATTTATGTTCAGGGAGATTTTTCATAATGAAAGTCGCGTAAATATTTTCTCCCGGCGGCGATTCCCAATGCCGATTGAGCCGTCCTCGTCCTGCAGTTTGTGAATTCGCGCTCACCATCGCGCCGTCTGGTAATTTGTCAAAATACTCCAATGCGTAACGATTGGTTGAATCCACTTCGTCAAGAAAAATAATTTCAGGTTCAGGCATAGTAAAATTCCACAGAGTTAAAAGTTTGCATTGTGCGCAAGTAATATTTCGACATTATCTCAACAACTGACATTGCCAGCGATAACTTTTCGTTTTGCTCAAACTATAATGCCATTTTAACGTTGCACAAAATCAAAAATCCTAATTGTTGTGATTTGATATATTTTTAAACGCAATCATACTATGACATAAAGTGCACAGCTTATTTATTGAGGTGTTGTTATGTTGGCGGTTTCAAAACTATTATGGCGATTAAATGCAGAATAGGGACAATACAATGAAAATATTTTTAGTGACTGTCTTAGGCATAGTCTGTTTGAGTGTTTCGGGGCGCCAGCCAACCAATGAGTCTTTTCTGATTATTAAAGAATCAATAACTAATCTACAAAAAAGTGGTCAGGAAGTGTCCTATAATGCGTTTTTCGCTAAACCCTTTGCAAAGTGTATGAATTCAGAAAATCCTTTTGCTGAAGGGTCTTTCATTTATGATATGTTTCATGACAAAAAATTTCATCATTCTTCTCTGCGTATGATAATGAAATATCTGAAAGAGAATCCTGTTAGTTTGACCAAACAACAAGAAGTTTTCAACTTTCTTCTCCGCAACATGACCATGGAAAATTCAGAATGGATGCAGATTGATGCCATGTTTATGCTGACCAGCTTCTATGACAAGAAATATTATAATGAACAATCTCGCAGGATAATCAAGGATTTATTATTAAAACACGGTTGTAAAAGATATGCATTATTTTTAATTGACCGAGCTGGTATCTATAATGATCCAGAGATTATTGCGTTCTTAAAGAGAGAAGCTGAAAATTATCGACTTTGGAGCAGGAGGAGCAACCAGACGCCTTGGTTTGCATTGTTAATACTAGCGCGTAATGGCGATAAAGGTTCGCTGAAAAAGATTATCGGGTTAGCAAACATCCCCAACAAAGAAGAACGTCCCTTTCAAGTTCAATTGATGCCTATTCAACTTGCTTATGTTCAGCAACCGGAAATAGTAGAACTGTTAAGAGGATTTCTTTTAAGCAAAGAATCTTATTTCCATGGTGAAGATGTAGTGCCACGATATGCCGATTTGAGCCACGCGGCGGCTCGGGCACTTAGTAATATGATTGAAGGTTACCCTAAGATTAGTAGATGGGGATATAATGAAAAAACGCCCAAAGAATGTATTGAGTGGTTTGATGATAATAAAGAATATAAATTCAATAATGACGCAAAGCTGCTGTTTTATTGAGATTTCATATCGTCGTATAAATAATTTTAAAATTATACTCTTTGAGGAAGAAAATTAACAAACGCGCAGATTCGCCCGTTGAGATTTTTTAAAATGTGCATTTGTGTATATGTGACTCCGGTATTTTGGGAATTATGAATGCTGAGTGATGAATTATGAATTGGGATGTAGGAGTTGGAATACGGGAAAGGGAAAAACGGGGAGCTTAACACAGAGGCACGGAGGCGCAGAGGAAACAAAAGGGAAGAATTATGAATGCTGAGTGATGAATTATGAATTGGGGATGGCTTGCGCGAAGTCGCGAAGAGGGAGAAGGGAAAAGCGAGTTAGGGCTTGGAGGGTTTAAAGACTTTAAGGACTTTAAGGACTTTAAAGACTTGGACACGGCAGTACGCGCTGTAACTCGTCTTTTAAATTAGCGCGCGCATTA
>DLIO01000028.1:2609-5715 GCA_002483765.1 Lentisphaeria bacterium UBA7640
CGTGAATTTAGAATGAAAGTTACATTAATTTTTTCGAGACCAGTCGTGTCATCCATGGATAAAATTCCCTTTTTGTGCCTTTCGTGCTTTTCGCCTGCCCACCGAAGCCTCGGCGTAGGCGGGTGGTAAAAAACCCCATTCTCCAATTCTGCTACTTAACCTCTTCCCCAGAGTTCTTCCACTCTTCGACTGGTCGATCTGTTTTTGAGTTAATTTCAAGTTGAAAATCGGTAAAATCCTTATAGATTAACGGTTTAATATTTGAGGAAAATTACTAATGAACATTTATCACGAACTGAAAGCTCGCGGTTTTATTTATCAAGAAACCGATGCCGCGGCAATTGAAAAAAACTTAACTTCAGAACAAATACGTTTTTATGTGGGTTTCGATCCTACTGGCGACAGTTTGCATGTGGGACATTTGTTGCCGATTATGGGAATGCGTTTGCTACAGCGCGCCGGTCATTTTCCTATTGTTTTGGTCGGCGGCGCTACTGCACAAATTGGCGATCCTTCTGGGAAAACCTCGGCCCGGCCGATTATGACCAAAGAAAAAGTGAAAGCTAATGCCGATGCGTTGCGCAATCAACTATCGCGTTTTATCAGCGTCTCAGACGGCAATGCCATGTTTGTCGACAATAATGAATGGTTTGAGTCGATACGTTATATTGATTTTTTACGTGAGATTGGTTCGCGCTTTAACCTCAATCAGATGCTGGCGAAGGATTCAGTGAAATCGCGTCTTGAAACCGGTCTGACTTTTCTTGAATTCAATTACCAAGTGCTTCAGGCTTACGATTTCTATATTCTGAACCGAGATCACAATTGTCGCATGGAATTTGGTGGACAGGATCAGTGGGGAAATATTACCGCTGGAACGGAACTGGTGCGCAAAATGTCGCCAGAATCTGAGGTTTTCGGAATGACATTTCCACTACTTTTAGACGCGAGCGGACAGAAATTTGGCAAGACTTCAGGAGGTAATAATGTTTGGCTTGATGTCAACCAAACTCCGGTTTTTGAATACTATCAGTTCTGGCGGAATTGTGCCGATTCTGAAACCCAAAAACTATTGAACTTTTTTACTACATTACCAGTCGAAGAAACCCAAAGATTGAGCAGTGCGACCGAAGCTCCAGCGATTAATCGCGCCAAAGAAATTTTGGCTTATGAAGCGACCAAACTGGCACATGGTGCTGATGCTGCACGCGAAGCATATTTAACCGCAGGCGCAAAATTTGGTTTTGCTGATCCAAATAACCAAATCGCTACAGTTAGCGATATTACGAAATTAGACCCCAAAACCGCAGTTCTCGACAGTATTCCAAAATACGAAGCATCTGAAGAAGAACTAAAAGCGATTGATCTTTTGTTCGCATCCGGTTTGTGCAAATCCAAAGGTGACGCGCGACGTCTTATTCAGGGCGGCGGCGCTTATATTAACGACATTCGGATACCGGATGTAGATTACATTATCGAGAAAAGCACATTCGACTCCAGTTCAGTTTTGCTACTTAAAGCTGGTAAGAAAAATATGCGGCAAATAGTGCTCAAATAATTGAATGCATCGCTGGTTTTTTAACAACTGGTGACTTGATCAATAATTTGTAGTTCTTCTGCCGAAAACTTAGTGTTGTTCAGGCATTTAACAATTTCGGTAATCTGTTCTGGCCGGCTGGCGCCGATTAGAGCAGAAGCCACCGAAGGTTGGCGCAATATCCAAGCGATGGCCATTTGTGCCAATGATTGCCCACGTGCCTCAGCAACTTTATTCAATTTGCGTAATTTTCCCAATCCTGCGTCATTCAGGTAACGTTCTTGTAGTGGTGAACTGAATGCAGCGCGCGATCCTGCTGGAATACCGTTCAGGTATTTTCCACTTAAAATGCCCTGCGCCAACGGCGAAAATACAATGCCACCAATATTTTCCTGTTCCAGCAAATCAAATAAACCATCTGGCTCATAATCACGTGCCAGCATATTGTAGCGCAACTGATGAATCAGACATGGTGTTCCCAATTCGCGCAGGATACGGAACGCCTCTTTCGCGCGCGCTGCTGGGTAATTAGAGATTCCCGCATAAAGGGCCTTGCCACTGCGCACGATATGATCTAACGCACTCATACTCTCTTCTAGCGGGGTTTCCGGATCGGGGCGATGATGATAAAAAATATCGACATAATCAAGTCCGAGCCGCTTCAGACTTTGGTTGCAGCTGGCAATCAGGTTTTTACGCGAACCCCATTCTCCGTATGGCCCGTCCCACATTAGATAACCTGCTTTGCTAGAGATAATCAATTCGTCGCGATACGATTTTAAATCTTGTGCGAAAATCTGTCCGAAATTGCTTTCTGCGGAACCTGGTTCAGGGCCATAATTGTTTGCGAGGTCAAAATGGGTAATTCCAAGGTCAAAAGCAGTATGAATCATTGCGCGGCTGTTTTCGTAAACATTAACACTGCCGAAATTCTGCCACAAGCCAAGCGAGATCGCTGGCAATTTTATTCCGCTACGCCCGCAACGGTTGTATTTCATCTCCTCATAGCGCTGGTCATTTGCTTTGTACATTATGAACTCCATTAAGTTTAAATGAAAAATGCGGGAACTTTTAAAGTTCCCGCATTGGATTAATAAGTCGCGAATTAATAACTTTTCAGCCGGAGCTGTGTTTTAATTCTGAAACTTTTTATTCAGTTTCTTCCTCGTCTTTGTCTTCAGCTTTGACTTCAGCTTTTACTTCAGCTTTGACCACGGGTTTTACTTCGGTCTTAGCTTCAGTTTTGGTCACGGTCGTGGTTTCAGTTTTAACCTTGGCGCATTTGTCATCAGTTTTGTCGCATTTGGTTTCAACTTTAGCTACGGTTTTGGTGCATTTGGTATCGCTTTTAGCACATTTGGCCTCGGCCTTTTTTGCTGCTTCAGCGAAAACCACTGTCATGGAGACCATCAGAATACCGATAATTAACAACTTCTTCATACTCTAACACCCTCTGGGTTTAGATGTCTGATTAATTCAGACACTAATCAATAATATAATTTTTCAAAAAACAATTACCAATGATGACTTTAAAATATTTCTAAAATAAATAAGGGCATCTGTCCGACG
>DLIO01000054.1 GCA_002483765.1 Lentisphaeria bacterium UBA7640
TAGAAGCTTTTAGATTGTTTTTTAAATCTTAAAATTGTATAACTCGAAAATTCGAGAGGAGGGGTTAACGCACAAAAATCAAAATTTTAACGAGATTTTCGTATAAAACTCGTATCAGACGTGTCAAAATAGCTTTGACATGAAAAAAACGAGTTATTAACAGGTGAGAGTCAAAACTTTTGAAATTGGCTCCTATGATAAAGTCAATCAGCTGGTCACTTCGGCCTTTGACGCCAAAGTAACGAATTACGCTTACGATGCCACCAAACACCCGATCCAAAAGAGTGATAAAGTCAACTATAAAATCTCCTGCAACACAATGCAAAATAACGACTTGTATCAGACACCGGTAACTGAATGATAAAAAAAATACTTACCGTGCTCGGAGTTTGTTTTATTGTACTCATTGGTGATGCCAGCGATTTTTGCTCAGAAAATGCAATAAAGCTAACTCACGAATTCTTCTCTCGATTGAGAGAAAATAGGTCGTTTTCATACGATGAGGAACTGAAGTTTTTCCCTAAAGAAAGCCTTTACAGTAGTGCTATTTTATTACAGTTGGGCTATATGAATGAACAAGAAAAATGGATTAAAGCAAAACCAAAGATATCTTTTTTATGCGAGTTGCTGCGCTTACATAAAGACACATTACTGTTGCCTGAATCCAATGAATTATGCATTTTCGCAGGAATCCCAACAGATTATGTCGGTAATTCAAAATGCAAATGGGTCTTTGATGCACAAATTGCCGTTATGCAACTCTATAGGGAAGTAAATTTATTTCGACAAGTTACTTTGTTTTACCGTGTTCCACAGAAAAAAATAGACTTCCCCATTTATGTAGACGGAGCGTTGTTAGCTGATATAATTGGCTTTAAAATTACAAATGGGATTCCAGTTTTGGATAAAAACACACTAGATAAACTAACACTCATCGAAAAATCCGTTCGTTAAATATCAAGTGAAAATTGTCTAAAAAAAGCCGACAACGACTGAACATTATTTGTCCAGATGGATATTTTATCAATATAAAGGAATCTTAAATGAGATAAGACAAATCACGTAAAAAATGGAGAATATTTTAATTTTTCAACATATACTGATTTACCTGATGGAGTGGAGTACAACAGCGATTCTTTTATAGCTGGTCTCTTAAACTCCTTGGGGCTTAATGGTTCTGCTATTGTTCAAAGCCTCTCTGGAATGCAACCAAAAACAGGTCATCCCGTACCACTTTACAAAGTTTAAATAAATATAGGAGTGTAATAGTAATGGATAAATTATTGCTAGGGGAAGTTTTCTGTATAATCTTGTTAGTAAGTGGTTGTTGCTCACATAAAATTAGTTTCGTAGGCATGACCAAGAAAGAAGTTGCAATACAGCAAGAGAGCGCGCCCAGATTAAAAAATGGGGATTTTAGAATTTTATATATGACTTCATTAGAAAATCCCAATCAACTCGGTCATCACTTTCACAAGAATAAAGAATCATTGTTAAAAGACCCTTTGGCACTAAAATCTCAGCAATGGCAGGTTTTTTTCCATTTTGACAGAGATTTAAAATGGCATTCATATCTTTTGGAGTTTGATGATAAAAATTTAGTGGTAAAGCAAAGTGATAGGCATCAACCGCATTGGACAATGGCAGAGCAATAATGCGGCTTTTTGGTGTGTCAGTAATTTTGTGTAATCAGTATGTCCAAGCTCTATAATTACTGCCTTTAATTCGCGCGCGCATAATGCGCGCGCGAATTAAGAATGCAAGTTATGGCATTTTAACTCGTTACATTTATCGACAAAATTCCTTTTTGATCAGTGTTTTTTAGCGTCCATTAAGGGTTACTTTCATATGCCCTTTTGGCGTTCCAACTCTCCAACTCAAAAAGTGACTACCCTGCCCTCTTCCTCTGACTGTTCGGCAGCAAAACATAATTTCATGGTTTCATAAGCGTCAATGGCTGGAGATTCCGGCGGTAAACCCAGTGCCACCAGTTCCGCCACTCGCATATTTTGGCCATGAGTGTTGTGAAACCATTTCAAGTCTTCCTTGGCATCAAAAGTAATCGTCTCAACAATTTTACTTTCGAGACTCTCCTCGCCATCGGTAAACTCCCAGCGCCGTATTCTACGGCGAAAGACGTCAGTCTCGATTGCACCTTTAGTGCCACAAACATGGTATTGCAAATAATGGCCGTCGTCAGCTTGTTTCGCTAAAATTTCCTGTAGTGGGTCCGCTTTATAGCTTTCCGCGATATACATGATAAAATTCAACGTCGCGACTCCGCCACTTTTGTATTTGGTCATAATTTGATGATTATCGCGATGTTTGAAGTACTCCACGACATTTGGTGACGACAGCGAATAGACCGATTCAATCGGTTCATCAAACCACCAACGCTGGAGGTCAAGATAATGTGATAGCTTTTCGCCGATTAAAAAACTTCCGGTACTATTACTCCGCCAAGTGTTTTTTTTGTGAAATTCGCAACAGTAATAACGACATTGAATATTAACCGGAGTTCCAATTTTCCCTTCCGCTATCCACTCTTTTACCTGCTGGTACATCTTAGAATAATGCAGTTCAAAGCCAATTTGGAGAAAACCGCCTGTCTCTTTCTGAACCTCAATTAACTCTGCAGCCTCTTCCAACGACATTCCCATTGGTTTTTCGCACATTACTGCTTTGCCTGCACGCAATGCCATAATTGCTTGAGGAACATGCACCTCATTTATTGAAGCAATATAGACCAATTTTATTGACGAATTGTTCATTATTTCAGCCAAGGTGGCAGGAATGATTTCCAATTCTTTACAACGCGCATTGCGGCGCTCCGTTTCCGGTTCATAGCCATAAATATCCCGAACATACGGCGATTCTTTGGCGGCTCCGACATGAGTTCCGCCCATGCCTCCAAGTCCCAATACTGCGACATCAATTTGTGGTTTTATACTTAACTACTCCTTAGAATTATTTGAGGTTCAATGGTAATTTTACGTCCATGCCAATCTTCAATGGCACTTTTGGCGGCCAACTGGCCGATTTTTTCTTCATCTATTGAAATTGAGGTTAAACCAGGTTGAAGCTTATCAGCCCACGAGGTGTTGTATAACCCAACGGCATAAAAATCGCGCCCAGGTAATAACGCTGACGCGGTTGGAATTTGATAAAGTTGAACGGCTCGCTGATCACCGACCGCAATAAAGCCACAGCGTTTTTTGCGCATTAGATTAATGACTGATTCGTCAATCGCGGTACTATCAGCTGGACTGCGCAGTATCAGGCATTTTTCTGCTATATTAAGGCCGTTCGCAGTTAATTTATTCTCAATGCCGTCAAGAATACGATAATCATAGCAATCAAGCCTGCTACCGTTGCTACGGCGTTTCATCTCGTCCAATTCTTCAAAACTCAATACGATCAACTGTTCAACGCCACGCTCTAAAAGATATTCCGCCGCCAAATATCCAGCTCGTTCATAATCAGGAATAATAACGTTGGCATTAGGAAAATCCAATTCCGACTCAAAATGCATAACAAAGGTCAAGGCAGGCATTGAATCAGAGAATTCATGTAACGTCTTAAAATCGAAATGCCGAGTTCCGTCAATGATCAAAGCTTTATAACCAGCACCAAGGTGGCGCGAAATCTGTTCACGGCGTTCTAGGTTCGTCCAGTTGTCTGTTGGCACTTTATTCGACAATGCGACTGCTTTAAATCTTGGGAAAAGTTCTAGAGTTTCCAGAAAAGCGCTGAAAAAATCATGGAACAGATCTCCGCCGGTCGGTAGCAATACGCCGACTTGGGCGCTGGATTTAGTTGTGTTTTTATTTGTCGGCGATGGCGTTCGGACAAAAACTCCACGCCCGCGAATCGGTTCCACCAGCCCTTCCGCAGCTAAATGTTTTATAGCATTGGTCGCGGTAACATAACTCACACCGTATTCATCGGCTAATTCCCGACAACCCGGCAGACAACTCTCAGGCGGATAATATCCAACAATGATTTTATCTCTCAACAATTTACTAATTTTCTGGTATTTTGGCATAGATATATATCTGAGTTAATAATAATTTGATATATATTACACCTGGATACATATAATTACAATAGTTGTTTTCCTGAAATTCATAGTTTAAACTTGACAAAACATTCAGATAGAACTAAATGTAATATCGATGGATCATGGATTGACAAAACATCCAGACCACATGTTATAAATCTAAAACGGATACCAGAACCATGCGTATAATGACTTTATTACTGTTACTGAGCGCTTTAAGTGTCTGCGCCGACTATGAATTTACCAATTTGATCAAGTCCGGAGAGAATAACCTCTGGACGCTCAACCCCGCAGCGTTTCAGC
The DNA here is from genome assembly GCA_002483765.1 of Lentisphaeria bacterium UBA7640. Lineage (GTDB taxonomy): Bacteria > Verrucomicrobiota > Lentisphaeria > Victivallales > Victivallaceae > UBA7640. Next base: position 4,364 of record DLIO01000054.1, read on the forward strand.
AAGCGACCAAGGGTAAAGCTGATTTCTTTTATGGCGATAAATCACAAACTAAATTCCGCTATGCGCGTTCAAATAAGCGCGGAACTCTGACCTTTGGCGGTTTGAACGTTTATGAAGCTCTGATTGAATTTGACAAACAAAAAATATCTGGAGTTACTCTGTCCATTTTTAACCGTGGCGACGGCGGTTTCTGGAGTCGCGACAATTTGAAAAATGCTGTCGAAAAAATCACTTCGGTATTCAATGAATTGTATCCGGAAATTAAACCAGTTGACGAAACCGCCAAAGTAGGAAGGGTCAACAGCGAGCTCCGTACCTGGGACACAGCCAATGGTTTTTATCAACTTAGGTGGAGCATCAGCGGTTCCGGCAAAAAATCTTTTTGTGAATATCTAACTATGACCATAAGCCAAGAAAAACCCGGATCGACGCTCCAAATCGTCAAAACTGAAATCAGCAGCCCAGAGGAACTAAAAAATCGTATAAAGAAAGATGACAACGGACTTTGTCATTTAGAAATCCCAATGGTTGATCAAGGCAAGAAAGGGTATTGTGTCGTTGCCGTACTCGAAAGAATTCTTCAGTATTACGGTTCAGAATTTGATCAACATCAATTGGCGCAACTAGCAAAAACTAGCGTTCAAGGAACCTCAATGGATAATATGCTAGATGCGGTAAAAAAAGTCGACGGCAAGCTGGGCATCAGGATGAATCAACTCTATATCAATAAATCTTACAGCCGCCCACATGATTTCCAAATCATGATTAAAGATTACAATCGGGCCGCTAAAAAAGTTAACGCCAAGAGGCTTACCATGCAAAAATATATTACTAATCATAATCGTAGCACGAGTTATAACGTCAGCGCGTTCTTTAACGATCTAGATGGGAAAGTTTTTATTGAAAGCCGGGTTAACAGTGAACGCCGCAACTTCACAAAGTTTCAGCAAGACATTGAAAAACACATTAATGAAGGCACGCCACTAGTATGGTGCGTCATCCTCGGTCTGATACCTGAGAAAAACACTCCTCAAGTAGCGGGGGCACACATGCGCCTAATTACCGGCTATAATCCCAAAACCACAGAGATCAGTTATTCTGACAGCTGGGGTTATGGACATGAATTAAAAACTATGAACATTGGAGTTGCCTGGGCTATGACCACTTCGCTCAGTTCAATTACTCCACGCATCAATAATTAGAGGTTAAACATGAATGATCAAGAGTTAATGCGTAAAGCATTGCAGATGGCAAAAAAGGGCTGGGGACTAACCAGCCCTAATCCAATAGTCGGAGCGATAATCGTAAAAAATGGCGAAATCGTAGGGCAAGGATATCATGCTAAAGCGGGTGATGCTCACGCTGAAATCAATGCCATCAGAGATGCCGGCAAACAAGCTGATGGCGCGGATTTATACATCACGCTGGAGCCGTGCAGTACCCATGGCCGCACCCCACCCTGCACGGAGGCAATCAAAAATGCCGGCATCAAACGCGTTTTTATTGGCGCGTTAGATCCAAATCCTCGCCATAGTGGAATAGCACTACTAATTTTGCACGAAGCAGGGGTTCAAGTTTTTGACAATATCCTTCGCGAAGAGTGTGAAAATGTCAATGAAGCTTTTTTCAAATGGATCGCGACTGGAAAACCTTTTGTTCTACTTAAACAGGCCATGACCCTCGATGGAAAAATCGCAACCCAGTCTGGAGTTTCGCAATGGATCACTGGCCCGGAAGCCCGGGAACGCGTACAATGGTTAAGGCAATGGGCCGATGCTATCATGGTTGGAGCTGGCACCGCTCGCCTAGACCGACCTAGCTTGAAAGTCCGTAATCCCGAAAACTGGCCACGCCAACCACGACGCATAGTCGTCTCCAGATCAATGACCGTTCCAGAAGCTACCGAAATACTTGATCAAGGGGTAACGCCTGAAGTATTGGACGGCAAAGATTGGGATGCAGATCTTCGCCGTTTAGGCGCGGAAAATGTCACTGCCATTCTAGTTGAAGGTGGCGGAGAATTAGCTGCGTCAATGTTGCGAGCTGGCGAAGTGGATAAATTTGAATTTCATGTTGCAATGAAAATATTAGGTGGGCGTGACAGCCGTTCTGTAGTTGGTGGTGACAATCCGACTACTATTGACGGAGCGTTAAATATTACTAACATAAAAACTTTCAATGTCGGATCAGACCTAATTCTGACCGGATATCCTAAATAATTACCGTATTTAAAATCAAACAAAGGGTGATTTAAAATGAAAATCCTCATAATTGGCGGCAGTGGACATGTCAGCGGTGCAGTGACTCGGGAGTGCCTAGCACGGGGCTTTAAGGTGACGATTTTGACTCGCGGACTACGTCCTATTCCTGATGGCGTGAACGTATTGAAGGTGGATCGTCACGATGAAGATGCTATGCGTAAATTATTCAGTAAAAACACAGATTTTTATGACGCGATCTTTGATTGTATTTGCTATCAGCCAGCAACAATGGCGGTAATGCTAGAGCTATTCAGGTCGCGAACTCGGCAATTGATATTTGTTTCTACTGATTTTGTTTATGATCCGGCAAAGCGGAGTTTCCCACAACCGATAGATGCCCCATTTCTGGCTGACGATGATAACGGCTTGCAAAGTTATGGCTTTAACAAACGAGCATGCGAAAAATTATTGGCTGCGGAAGATTCGGACAAATTAAGCTGGACTATATTCCGCCCTTGCCATATTTATGGCATGTTCTCACAACTTGGCTGTTTCCCGTGTCACTGCCGCGATATTGAGTTGATCAAGCGCCTGCAACGTGGTGAGGTTTTGACCCTCGTTGATGGCGGGCATTTTTTGCAACAACCAATTGAAGTAAACGACTTGGCCAAAACCATGGTGAGTTCATTAGGTTTGCCAAAAGCACAACGTGAAATATTCAATATGGCTGGGCCGGATATAGTGGAATCGTGGGCATACTACCAAATAATCGCTGATGTTCTCGGAACTGAGTTAAAAATACGTTCGACACCACTCAGCGAACATCTGCAACTAAATCCTGGACAACGTCCATTCCTTTGCCATCGGGTATATAGTCAGGAAAAACTATACAACGCCGGACTCTCCGTTCCAGAAACACCATTGACAAAAGGCTTGCAGCGTCACACGCTCGAACTTATACGACACAACAAAGCTCAAAGTTAAAAACGTTTTGCGAATGCAATATACGCCAAAACCCTCTAACTGTGCGATAAAAAAAAGACCAGATACAAAACTGAGTTATACGCTGAAAAAAGTAAATTTAGTCACTGCTCTATATTGTAACTCTTGCTCTTAAGTTAGCGCGCGCATTATGCGCGCGCGAACTTAGAGACTAATTTTAGCCGTCAAGACTTGAGTGCGTTAACACTATTTATTCAGTAAATCTTGAGCTAGCACCAAAGCAGCTTTGCCACCACCTAACATCCGCGACAATTCGGTTGCGCGCGCTTGGTTGTCGAGTAAAACGATACGCGAAAAAGTGCGGCCGTCAGTTACCTCTTTGCAGACTGCGTAATGGCGATCTGCGCAGGCTGCGACTCTAGGCAAATGGGAAATACACAATACTTGACGACGTTTCGCCAAGGCATTTAATTCCGCACCAACTTGGCTGGCAGTTTCTCCGCCAATATTTACATCGATTTCGTCAAAAAGCAGAACTGGCACCGCATCTGCATCCGCCAGTACAGTTTTCAAAGCCAGCATAACGCGTGATAATTCGCCGCTACTGGCAATGGCACGCAATGGTTGAAGCGCTTCGCCGGGGTTCGCTGAAAATAACATTTCAACTTGATCAAAACCGCGTTCACCAGGTTCAACGCGTGAGAACTGTAAATCTAACGAACTACGTAGAAAGCCTAATTTCTCTAACTTACCGACTACTCCAACGGTTAACTTTTTGGCCGCAGCACGGCGTTTGTCGGATAAAAGTTCAGATTCCTGCAATAATTTTGTTTTTAGTGTAAGCTCTTCTTTATCTAAATCTTTGCGCAATTGATCAGCATCACGGTGTGTTTTTAAGCGTTGTTCAGCTTCATTTAGAACATCAAAAACCTGTTCCAGAGTCGGACCGAATCGGCGTTTAAGCGTTTCTAGCGCGCTCATGCGCGACTCCAATTCGGCGAATCCCTCCTCGTCCATCTCTGCTCTATCGCTAAAGGTTTCGACCGATGAGGAGAGTTCACGCAACGACTCATTGATGGTGGAACACAGTTGCAACATTTCCGATTCAGATTCTGGACTATTGCGCAACATTTCCTGAATATTCCGATAAATTGTTCCCATCTGATCAGCGATAGAGTTTTCAGATTCATTAAGCTGTTGAACAATGGCTGCCGATAATTCTATTATTTTCAATGAGTCTGCAGCGAGGGCATGACGCCCATAAAGTTCTGTATCTTCGTCTGGTTGGGGGTTGACGCGATTGATTTCATCAACAGACATCTGAAGATGTTCGGCCTCCAAAGCTGATGGCATACCGGCAAACAATTCCTCGCGACGTGCATTAAGTGCGCGCAACTCGGCGCAGATAGCAGCGCAGGCTTGGAGCTCAGGTTCCAGCTTGGCGTAGCGATCCAGCAAATCAAGCTGATAAGCACGATTAAACAGCGAATGATGCTCATTGGCGGCATGGACATCAACTAAACACGTTCCGATCTTCTGGAGCGTTTCAAGGGTCACTGGTGTGTCATTAATAAAGTTCCGGTTTTGAGCCCGAGTAATAACACGACGCAACTGGATTTCCGGTTCAGCACGATCAAACTCAACACCACAGCTTTCAAGTTCTGGTAACATCTGAATTAAAACCATGTCGTTGATTGAAATCCCAGCGGATATTTCACAACGATCCTCGCCGGAACGGATGCAGCTTTTGTCGGCACGCGCGCCTAACAGCAGAGTGATCACACTGAGGAGCACCGATTTCCCTGCACCAGTTTCGCCGGTGATGACATTCAGGCCACCGCCGAACTCAACATCGGCAGCGGCAATCAACGCCAAGTTTTTTATTTTGAGCCAATTTAGCATATTTTCACAGTATATAAATTATTGTCCACAAACAAGAACAATCAGTCGTTTCCAAATCTGTTCCTGAACCCATTAAAAAATATCAGATTGATTTTGTTGATTAATCGACCAAAAATCACCTAAAGTCCTAATAGTCATTCCGTCAAAGCCAACACGTGGCTTTTTATTTTTCTTGCCTTCCAAAAATCAGGTTTCCGAATCTTTCCGTGTCGTGAAAATTTCCGTAAGTCGGAGCCCATGACAAAGAGCCTTGAGGAGTGCCTATTTTATCGGTCCTTGCTCTACAAAAGTTGACACCCCACACTGTGTTTGTCTGTGGTGTAGTTACTAATTTGGGATCAATATCTTTAAAAGGAATCTGAGCAATAACATACCAGCCTGCGGAGCTTTTGCCCTGAATGCTTTTTATTTTACTATTCCAATTTCTATCCATGCCTTTGCCGTCGTAGACTACCCCAGCCGGATTTATAACGAATTGTTTATAAATACTATTACCCGTTGGGTTGATAAATATTTCAATAAAATCATCATCGCTTACATATTCATCGCGTACTGTATTTTTGGCCACGATTTCTCCGTTTTGTTTACAGTCGAATCTGACATAGAGGTTATTATCGTCATTAAGTACGCTGACTACAGTATCCTCCACCAGTCCGTTCGCCTTATCATAAAATGTTTTTAATGGAACAGTCTTATTCCAAATCGGATCCGATAAGCTAGGAATTTCTCCCGTTTTGTTATCAAATGCCACAGATGTTGCCGAAGGTCGTTCCTTATTCATGTCAAACATCTTGTCGCTTTTAGAATTCAACGAGCGTTCATAAAAACTCTTAAAATCAGCATAAAGGTTGTTATAGAAGACAGTATTCCCTTTAATCTTTTTACTCGCACTATCCAAAATTTGCATTGGCTTCTCAAGGTTATCTATGTGGTATATGTCTTTAAAAGGATCAAGATGCACATTCTGTCTTTGTCGATAAAGTTTCTCCATTTCATTGTAGAATTCAATCATCTCCTCTTCAGCTCCAGGATAAGCGAATGCACAAAACTCCCGAATAAGCTTATCGATATCGGTATTTATGTTAAAAAGCAATTTAGCCTGAATGAATTGATTGAGAGCACTGAATGAGTAGGGATTGAAGTTTAGTTCGCTAATAGCAGTACCACTAGTAAGCCCATTGAAAGCCTTTAAATATTCCGCAGTGAAACGGGGAGTTATAACTGGCATATTCTTTGTAGGTTTATCATTATAACGAGGATAGCTGAAAATACTTGTTCTAACTCCCGCTGAATGCCATTTTTTCGCTGTTTCTAAAGCGAAAGATTGAGCGTTAATGTTTGTCAAATGTCTTGCCGTGAGAACTTGAACAGTAAACAGATCACCCAACTTGGTAAGCTGTGGCACTTTATAATAAGAGCGCCCTTTAGTCTGGGTCAAAAAATAAATTTTCGAATGCGTTTGATGAACGATGTCAGCAATTTTTTTCTGAAAACCATAAACTGCTTCGCTGGAATCCCTGTTACAATACTCGCGCTCAGGCATTGCCAGACAATTTGCACATTGGCAAAGACTTATTGGGGCATCACAAAAAATTCTCACTGTAGTCTTAGACGGGTTTTTATTAATATCTTCAACAATATCCGCAGCAGTTTGTCTTAGTACATCTGGATTGGAAAAACATGGAACATGGTAAGGGTAGCGTTCGCTTATTCTTTTCCCACCTTTTAACATGAAATACTCAGGATGGGAAGCCATAAAACGCTTTTTCCAATTATTCATGTAAACATAATAAATATCGTTTTGTCCCCAGCGTGGAATACTGCATAGCGAACGTCGGAAAAAAGTTAATTTCTCAGTCTGTGAATATTCCTTTGTTTTAAGGCTAAAACCACGCAACACAAAGGAGGGACTCGGGATATCTGATTCATCGTTCATAGTAATGGCTTGGTTTTTTGTTACCGCATAACCATTTTCTCCCGGGAAATAAAATGTGGTACCAACATATTTATTTAAAAAATAATAAACCGCCAACAGAGTTCCTGCTTCTCCGGAAATGCTTTTTTCTGGATCGATTCCTTCATCATCCCAACCGTATAAAAGTATATTCCGCCCTTTTTTGAAAACACCGAATTTCCCGTGAATGTCGGGAAGATCAGCAAATCCTGCCAAAATTGCTTCTCCAGAAACGCCAACATAAAACACAATGGGCTCGCTACTGCCATTAAAACTTATTGGCGCCGCATCATAAGTTTTTTCAAGCATTAAGCTCAATTCTGAACTAGCTAAAAGGCATACCTTTGAAGGGTTGTCTGGAATTATTATTTTATAATTAGATTTTTCCGTTGTGATTTGCCCTGCAAATGAGGATATTGCACAAAAAGATAAACATACGACTAAAATTTGCATTGTTTTAGTCCAACAAAATTGCTTTCCTTGAAAAATTCTTGACTTCTTTTCAGGACAATTAGTTTCTTTATTCATTTTTAACCTGTTATTATATTCAGTGAAAACATCACTGAAATTCCTTAATTGTTGCTATGTAGATTGGAATTTCTAGCCATCCTTGGGCTCATTTGTATTTTTCGCCATATCCATAATGTTCAACGACATAATCGACATCCTTATCGCCACGGCCACTACAGTTGACGAGAATAGCGCCAGTTTCCATCTCTTTGGCGCGTTTCATAGCATAAGCTATAGCGTGAGAGCTTTCTAATGCTGGAATAATTCCTTCGTAACGTGAAAGTTTAAAGAATGCGTCAACAGCTTCTTCATCGGTGATGGCTGCATAATTAACCCGTCCCTGCTGGTTCCAAAAAGCGTGTTCTGGTCCCACGCCAGGATAATCAAGCCCACTTGCAATGGAGTAAACTGGAGCGGGCGAACCATCGGCATTTTGTAATAACATACTTTCAAAACCATGTAAGATACCTTTTGTACCAAAAGTCATACTGGCGGCATGTTCGCCGAGTGCAGAGCCAGTACCCAGTGGTTCCACGCCGCAGAGTTCAACTGGATCATCCAAGAATGCAGAAAACATTCCAGCGGCATTACTGCCCCCACCGACACAAGCACAAACCATATCAGGCATAATACCAGTCATTTCAAGAAATTGTTGGCGTGCTTCAATTCCGACACACATCTGAAAATCACGCACCATTACTGGAAACGGATGCGGTCCAAGCGCAGAACCGATACAGTAAATTGATTCTTTGTAAGACTTAAGATATGATTCAAAAGCAGAATCAACGGCTTCTTTTAGGGTTTTCAATCCATGACTCACTGGAACTACTTTCGCACCCAAAATTTTCATGCGCGTAACATTTGGAGCCTGCTTAATAATATCAACTTCACCCATGTGAATCTCGCATTCCAAACCAAAATAAGCAGCGGCCGTCGCCAAAGCTACACCATGCTGCCCTGCTCCAGTTTCGGCAATCAAACGTTTTTTGCCCATAAACTTAGCGAGCAATCCTTCACCCATGCAATGATTGAGTTTATGTGCTCCGGTGTGATTGAGGTCTTCGCGTTTAAGATAGATTTGTGCGCCGTCAACTTTGCGTGAAAGCCTCTCGCAGTGATAAACTGGGGTCGGGCGACCTTGAAATTCTTTACGGATTCTACGTAACTCGCTGATAAATTGAGCCGAGCGACAAATAGAATTATACGCTTTGGCAATTTCGTGGAAAACCGGAATCAGTTCGTCCGGCACAAGGATACCACCGTATTCGCCAAAACGACCATCTTTATCTGGGTAATTTCTGAAGTATGTTTTGTAATCCATAAGTTTTTTCTCCTAATTAAGAATCTGTTTAAGATAATGGGATTTGCTGGGTTTTCAATACAAAATCGGTAATCACAATTGCAATTTTTGACGAGCTTGGATTCTATTTTTTTCCTCTAATAAAAACTCACGTAGACGTGTAAAACGTGGTTCAAGGCGACTATTATTCACTGCCATCGCCACCGAACGACGGCTACCGACTAGTATTAATAGTTTTTTTGCGCGAGTCATTCCGGTATATAACAGGTTGCGCTGAAGCATCATATAATGCTGAGACAACAACGGCATGACGACTGCAGGAAATTCACTGCCTTGAGATTTATGGACAGTTACAGCATAAGCCAGATTAAGTTGATCCGCTTCGTCTAGTTTATATTCCACTGACTGATTGGAGTCGAAAAGCACAATGAATTTCTTCTCGCTGAGATTAATATGAGCTAGTCGGCCCATGTCGCCGTTAAAAACATTTTTTTCATAATTATTGCTGATTTGCATCACTTTATCGCCAGCCTTAAAGACACGTTCGCCAAGTTTAAATTGTGGTTTATGACCGGGATTAAGCACTTCCTGCAAAACAATATTCAAGTTAACGGTTCCACAACTGCCACGGTTCATTGGTGTCAATAGTTGGATGTCATTAAGCGATTTAAAGCCGAAGCGTTCGGGAATACGTTCTGCAATCAGCCTTCGGATGATATCAATGGCCTTTTCCGGATCATCTTGCTCAATCCAGTAGAAATCATTCAATTTTTCACCGTTTTGAATGCGTTGTGGCAATATTCCCGAATTGACACGATGTGCATTTGAAATAATATGACTACCAGCGCCCTGACGAAAAATTTTCGATAAATGCGTGGTTTGAAAAACCCCAGATTCGATAAAACTATTCAAAACCCGCCCCGGTCCCACTGATGGCAACTGATCAGAATCTCCAACTAGAATCACTGAGGTTCCTGGCTTGATCGCCAGAAGCAACGCCCAGGCTAACATGCTATCAAGCATTGAAACCTCATCGACAATCAACAGATCGCATAATAATTGCTTTTCAGCACCAAAGACGAACTTGCGTTCTATCGGATCCCATTTCAGCATCCGGTGAATCGTTTTTGCCGGACAACCGGTGGATTCGAACATCCGGCGCGCTGCCCTTCCAGTCGGCGCTGCCATATAAACACTGATTTTGGCAGCTTTGGCGCGGCGAACAATTTCGCCAATAACCGTTGTCTTTCCAACGCCCGGGCCACCAGTGATGATAGTCAACGGAGAGCGACCAACTCGTTCTACCGCTAACAACTGTTCTTCGCTAAGCTGAAGTTTCGGCAAGCTACGCACCCGTGCCAAACGTAATCCCGCGAATTTTGGCGCCATTGCCAGCCGTACCGCAATCTTGGACACTTCGCGTTCAGCAGCGTAGAGCAAGCGCGAATACACTAACTCTTGATGCTCTTGATCGGGGCTGATCACAATGCGCCGCGCCGCAACAGAACGTTCCAAACCGGTAACAACCTCATCAACAGTAACTTCCAATGTTTTTGCAGCCGCATCTAAAAACAACTTTTTAGGATAGCAGACATGGCCAACCATGGTCAGTTGTTCAAGTGTATAATCGATCCCTGCGGTAATTCGCGACAGATCATTTTTGACAACCCCGAGTGCGGCCGCTACTCGGTCAGCCATAACAAACCCGATACCATCAATGTCACTGGCCAATTGAAACGGATCGCTGCGCACTTTATCCGCCGCTAAATCTCCGTATTGCTTGTAAATTCGTACGCAATATGCTGGAGTAATCCCAAGCCCTTGAAGAAAAATAAAAGTGTCTCGTTGCTTGCTTTGACCTTGCCATGATTTGCGAATTTGCTCGATACGTTTTTTCCCAAGTCCCGGGACTTCACGTAAGCGACCCGATGAATGACTTAAAACCTCCAAGGTTTGTAATCCAAAACGATCGACGATACTTTTGGCGTTTTTAGGGCCGATGCCTGGAATGACTCCAGACCCCAGATAACGCGCAATGCCTTCTGTCGTTGAGGGCAACAGAAAGCGGTATGATTCTGCGCGAAATTGCATCCCATATTCCTGATGACTGTCCCAGCGCCCGCACAATTCAATATCGCGTCCAGCATGTACGTCAAAAATATTACCGGTTACGGTATGCTCAACACCTTGATGATCAACTAAACGCAATACCGCATAAGTTTTATCTTCATTTTCGTAAATTACGCGAATAATTTCGCCGCTAAGCATTTGCGTGGTCAAACCACTAGTGTTCTCTTCGACGTTTAATGTAAATTCATTATCCATGGCTCTCCCGCATTAATAATAATTATCAAAATATAGGTTATGCAGTAATTTTCAAATTTCCTGGTATTAAAACCCACAATTTAGATCTAACTTGATATAATTCATGAAAAACTATAAACATAAACTCCTCTGATCTCTTCTTTAATTGAATTGTACCGGAATTTGAGCTTAAATCGCCATGGTATCTCCATGAATTTAGGCAATTGAAAAAAGGCGCGATTATGATACTTTAAAATAAGTAAACAAATGAAATTTCAAAAGGTTTTGCATGCTATGACAAATAAAAATATTACCACTTTCGCAACAACTGATTCAACAATAAAACTGGCGCAGTCTGAATTTGAAAAACTATTATCTTCTACCGGCTTGGCGGATTTAAAAGCAGAATTTAATCGCCACGAAAATGAAGGTTACTCTTTACTCCATAAGGATGGGGTTCTTAATTTTTCAGCACCAAGCGCAGTCGAAGTCCTATATGCAGTTTCTGAACTCCTGACATTGCGA
>DLIO01000114.1:0-3799 GCA_002483765.1 Lentisphaeria bacterium UBA7640
CCAATCTTAATGCGCGTTGACAACAAGCTCTCAATTATTTTTTCAACGTTAATTCTGATTAAGATAAGTCCTTAAACTGATGAAAAAAAGCTAGTTATACGATTCTAAACGAATGATATCCGAATATTTTTCTGACTATCAGATTTATTTGCCCAGTTCAAAGCCTCGACAATTCCATCGTTGAACTGTTTTTCAGCCCTGAAATTATTTAGGATCAACTTCTGAACAACCTTATTTTCTCCTGATATTCTATTCGCCGTCGGCAATCACGCTGCTGATAAGAAATGCTATCCGTGAATAGTGTAGGTTCTTATCTGAATGGTCAAACCATTTTTCTTTCAACAAAATCAAGATTAATAATCTTCTTGAGGCGAAAAAAACTAATAGTGTACTATATTAGTCAGTTTATTGGTTAGTAGTAATTTGGAACTGGAGTAAACGTCTATATTATGAAAAAAATGATTGAAGATATAAACCGCTTGCGTAAAGAGCGCAATGCGATTATTTTGGCGCACAATTACGTGTTGCCTGAAGTCCAAGATATTGCTGACTTTGTCGGCGATTCTTTGGAGTTAAGTATAAAAGCCCGGGACGCACAGGCAGATGTCATTGTTTTCTGCGGCGTTCAATTTATGGCGGAAACCGCGAAAATTTTATCACCAGAGCGTGTCGTTCTACACCCAAATCCCGATGCGGGTTGCCCAATGGCAGACATGGCAGATGCAGCTAGAGTGCGCGCGCTAAAGGCACAACACCCTGATGCCGCCCTTATCTGTTATGTCAACAGCACTGCCGAAGTTAAAGCGGAGGTCGATATCTGTTGCACCTCGGCGAATGTAGAAAAGATCGTCGGGCTATTTCCTCCTGATCAAAAAATCATTTTTCTACCGGATAAGAACCTCGGGGCAAATATTGCCAACACTTTAGGACGAAAAATGCTTTTATGGCCGGGATTTTGCCCAACCCATCATCGCTTAACGCCGGAAATGCTCATTGCGGCGCGCGCAAAAGCTCCAGATGCAGTGGTTCTGGTACATCCGGAATGCCCAGTTGAGGTCGTGGCCGAAGCTGACCATGCACTAAGCACCGGCGGCATTCTCCGTTTTGTTCAAGAATCAACAGCGAAACGTTTTATTATCGGTACTGAACAGGGAATTTTGCATCGTTTACGCAAGGAAAATCCGGACAAAGAATTTATTGAACCAGAAAACCCAATGATCTGTCCAAACATGAAAAAAATCACTCTACCAGATGTGCACAATGCTCTACAAAATATGGTTTATCGCGTTGAAATGTCTGATGAATTGATGGCGAGAGCGCGCATACCAATCGTCAGGATGCTCGAACAGAAACTATGACGGCAAAACCATTATTAGTTGCTGCAATGAGCGGTGGCGTTGATTCTTCAGTCGCAGCAGCGCTGGCACTGGAAGATGGCTTTGACGTAGTGGGAGTGACTTTAAAGCTTAAAGATTGTGATGATTCCCGCGAACGCGTCAAAGCGTGTTGCGGCGTTGATGATTTTCTTCAAGTGCGCATGGTCGCGGAGAAGCTGGGAATCCCTCATTACTTCCTCGATTTAAAAGATGAATTCCGTGAAAACGTACTCCAATACGCTTGGGACGAATATCGCATCGGGCGCACCCCTAACCCCTGCTCAATGTGTAACTTCCATCTAAAATTTGGCCATTTAATCGATTATGCCCGAAAACTTGGGGCAGTCGGACTAATTACCGGCCATTACGCTAATCTTGATCACGAAAAAGGCGAACTCCGCCATGCGGCTGACCGCAACAAAGATCAGGTTTATTTCCTGTCACTGCTGACTGCCGAACAACTTCGTTTTTGTCGCATGCCTTTAGGCCAAATGACTAAATCCCAAGTGCGCCGCAAAGCTGAAGAATTGGGATTAGAAAATGCAGAGCGACAAGAGAGTCAGGATGCGTGTTTCGGTTACAAAGGGGAATCTTTCTCCAATACGCTGGCTAATTATTTTGGCAAAAAGATCGTATCCGGCGATATTATCGACACCGAGGGGCGCGTCCTTGGGCGGCACAATGGAATCCATCAATATACCATCGGTCAACGCAAAGGGTTGGGCATTGCGATGGGAGAACCGGCTTACGTCGTTAAAATCGATGCCGAAAACAACCGTGTAGTGTTGTCAACCGATAACAGTTTGTTGATGGCTGATGAAATCGAAGTAAAAGATGTTAATTTATCAGTGAAGCGCGACGCTGAGTTTGAATGTCAAGTACAGACGCGTTATCGTCAATTACCGGTAACAGCACAGGCCAAGTTACTGCCGAATAATCGAGCATTTTTGAAGCTGCACGAACCGGTCAGTGCCCCGGCGCTGGGCCAGGTGGCGGCATTTTACGATGCTGATCTGGTTTTAGGTGGTGGCATTATTGATGCGACTAATCAGGGAAAAATTTAAAATTTAATAATACGACCAAACAGGAGTATTAGTATTATGAGAACTCACTGGAAAAAAGTTATTCTAAGTAGCGTAATAGGGCTAATGGTATTGGCCGCTTATGCACAAAACTATACGGTTAATTTGAGTACCGACAAAAAAGATGCCATCTATAAACAGAGTGAAAAAATCATTTTTTCATTGCAGTTACTTGAAGATGGAAAACCGGTTACTGGTAAAGATGTCGAATATTTACTGAAGACCGATGGCAAAGCTGATGTGAAAAAAGTGTTTAAAAGTACTGAAAATGCTTTTGAAATCGGATCTTCATTAAATAAACCTGGCTGGACATGGCTTACTGCGACACCACTTAATAACGACGGCAAACCGTTCAAATTCAAAGACAGTCACGGCCGCGAACGGATTCGGGATTTCAGCATCGGTGCCATGGTTGATCCTTTGGAGATTAAGCCAGGGATGAACGAACCAACTGATTTCGATGGGTTTTGGAAAAAACAACGCGACGAACTGAATGCAATCCCAGTTAAAGCTACTAAAACTTCGGTTGAGGTTTCCAAGGCTTATCAAGCCAGATTTGATTGTCTTGAGGTTAAAGTTGATTGTCTCGGCGAGATGCCAGTATCCGGTTATCTGTCGATTCCAGTCAACGCCAAAGCTGGAACTTTAAAAGCAGTAGTAAGATATCATGGTGCTGGAGTACGTAGCGCTAACCAAGCATTTTATCAAAATGCTATTACTCTTGACGTTAATGCATACGGCATTAAAAACGGTAAACCAGCGAAATTTTATTCTGATTTGGCCCAAAATGCGTTGCGCAATTATCCGCATCGCGATGCTGACAATCGCGATAAATTTTATTTCCGTGACATGTTTTTGAGGGTGATGCGTGCGCTTGATTATATAAAAACCCGTCCTGAATGGAATGGCAAAGATTTAATCGTAATCGGCGGTAGCCAAGGCGGAGCTCAAGCGTTAGTTGCAGCGGCGCTGGATAAACAGGTTTCCCTGTGCATTGCCGGAGTGCCAGCACTCTGCGACCATGGCGGAATCTTTGCTGAACGCAATTCTGGCTGGCCACGTTTGATTAAGCTGAAAGACGGCAAAGCTGAAAACCCCAAAATTGTTGAAAGTTGTGGATATTTTGATGGCGTTAATTTTGCCAAACGCATTAGCTGTGAAACCTATATTTCAACCGGTTTTGCTGATAATACCTGCGCTCCCACCTCAGTTTATGCCGCATTTAATAGTATTCCAGACGGAGTAAAAAAAGCGATAAACACCACTCCAACAGCTGGCCACGGCGCTCCAAACCAGAAAGGAGATAAACGCATGAAGGAAGTTTTAAGTTTTAAGTTTTAA
>DLIO01000114.1:4165-5118 GCA_002483765.1 Lentisphaeria bacterium UBA7640
TTTAAGTTTTAAGTTTTAAGTTTCAAGTTTTAAGAAAACTCAAAAATAACAGGAGAAGATGATGAAAGTTCTATTACATGTGAATTATTACGAGGGCGCCGGAAAATTGAATGAGGTTTTTGCTCTGGCACGAAAAAACGGTTACGACGGGATTGAATTGCGTTGGAAATACCGTTTTGATGACATGACTCAAGCTGAGTATCAGAATCGGGTGGCGGCACTCAAATCGGAATGGCCGGATGGAGAAATTGTTTTTGGCGGCTGCGTGGATTTTTGTCGCGGCAAAGCTGATGAAACAGCCACCGAGTTAGCGGAATATCTGGAGTTTTTGAAATGGTCCGCACGCGAATGTGGCACCAAAGTCATGAACTTTTTTACCGGTGGAATGTTGGCTCCAGAAGCTCAGCATTGGCAATTTGACCTAAACGGCAGTGGTTGCGCCAGCGAAGAAGAATATCAGCGCGCGGCTGATGGCTTACGTAAAGTCGGTGACGCGGCGGCAAAGTCTAATATTCTGATCGCACTGGAAACCCATAACCAATATCTGCATGATTTAGCAAAACCATGCCGCAAACTGATGGATATGACCAAGCACGACGCAGTTGGCATCAATTATGACCACGGCAATATTATTCTCAATAAAAATGGTGAAACAATTGCAGACGTGTTCAAAACAATTGGTGATAAAATTTACTATGCCCATTTGAAGAATATGTTCATCGTAGGCGGCGGCGCTGACGGAAGCTATCTCTGTACGCGTTTAGCGGATGGTCATATCAACACCAGAGAAGTCATGGCTGGATTGAAAAAACAACTGCGTTCCGGAATGATTGCATTGGAATATCCAAACCGTGGCGACGGACATTATGCCGCCATGAAAGATATCGAATACATAAAATATCTGAAAAAAGAATTGGCTATCTAACCGATGTAATTCTAGTTGCTAATTCGCG
>DLIO01000114.1:5397-21015 GCA_002483765.1 Lentisphaeria bacterium UBA7640
TTCGTGTCATTCGTGGATAATATTCCCTTCCCACATTATTAGTGCCAAATTGGTGTCCATTATTAGTGACTTCCCAGTTCTCTTTCCCTTTTTTCTCTGTGTCTCTGTGTTAAATTTCCCCTTCCCCATTCTAACTTCTAACTTCTAGATTCTTCCCCTTAAACCTTACTCCGATATTCTTCGATTAAGGCTTTGATACCGTTTTCTAGACTGATGGTAGGTTGCCAGCCTAGTTTGGTGATTTTACTGACGTCCATGCATTTGAGTTTCATGCCGTCCGGGCGCGTGGTGTCCCATTTTATTTTGCCGGTGAATCCGGTATTTTTTGCTATAAGTTCGGCGAGATCATTAATGCCGATATCGGCTCCACTGCCGACGTTGACGAACTCAGGCTGGTTATAATTATTCATCAAAAAATAGACCGCATCTGCCATGTCATCAACGTTGAGAAATTCGCGACGCGGTGTTCCGGAACCCCAACAAACCACCTCAGAATCACCATTAATAACGGCATCACAAAAACGGCGCACTAAGGCTGATAATACGTGACTTGTATCGTAGTCGAAATTGTCGCCTTGTCCGTACAAATTACACGGCATTGCGCTAATGGCATTAAAACCATATTGTTGCGCGAGATAACAACCCAATTTATAGCCAGCGATTTTAGCGAGCGCATAGCCTTCGTTGGTAGGTTCTAACGGTCCGGTCAAAAGATATTCTTCTTTAATCGGTTGCGGGCTTTGGTACGGATAAATACAGCTGGAACCGAGAAAACAGAATTTCTTAACGCCATGCAGATATGCTTGATAGATAACGTTATTCTGGATCTCCAGGTTTTCGAGCAAAAACTCGGCTTTGTGTTCGCTGTTAGCCTTAATCCCACCGACTTTAGCGGCAGCCAAAATCACATAATCAGGTTTGATGATTTTAAAAAACTCCGTTACCGCGTTTTTATTGCAAAGATCGAGTTGTTGCCGAGTTCTGGTTATAATATCAGTAAACCCCTCATTCTGGAATTTGCGTAACAATGCTCCGCCGACCATGCCACGATGTCCAGCAATAAACAGTTTTTTCGTTTTATCCAGCATGATTAAAAACCCTTTTCATAGTTTGGATTTTCGAGCAGACGCAAATCGCCTTCAACCATAATTTTCACTAATTCATGGAATTTCACTTCAGGTTCCCAGCCCAGTTGTCTTTTGGCTTTAGCCGGATTCCCGAGAAGTTGTTCAACTTCGGCAGGGCGATAATAACGCGGATCGATACGAACAAAGACCTTGCCAGTCGCGTGATCAATCCCAACTTCCTCAACACCAGTACCACTCCAAACTATTTTGTGGCCCAAAACTTCGAAAGATCTCTCGATGAATTCGCGAACCGAATGCATTTCCCCGGTCGCCACCACGTAATCATCTGGTTCGTTCTGCTGGAGCATCATCCACATCATGCGAGCATAATCTGGCGCATAGCCCCAGTCGCGCTTGGCATCGATATTTCCCATGAACAGACATTCCTGCAAACCGCGATGGATGCGAACCGCTGCCATCGTAATTTTGCGAGTAACAAAAGTTTCACCACGGCGTGGCGACTCGTGATTGAATAAAATACCATTACTGGCATGAACGCCGTAAGATTCACGGTAATTTTTAGTAATCCAATAACCGTACAGTTTTGCCACGCCATACGGAGAACGTGGATAGAACGGTGTGGTTTCACTTTGTGGTACTTCCACGACTTTACCGAATAACTCGGAAGTAGAAGCTTGATAAAAGCGTGCTTTAACGCCAGTTTCACGAATTGCATCTAATAATCGCAACGTTCCAATGCCGTCAACTTCGGCGGTATATTCGGGAACTTCGAATGATACCTGAACATGTGATTGTGCGCCTAGATTATATATTTCATCAGGATGGATTTTTTCCACCAGACGATTCAAATTGCTGGAATCGGTCAGATCGCCATAATGAAGGAACATGCGAACATCCTCCTCGTGACGATCTTGATAAAGATGGTCGATACGCGACGTATTGAAAGAGCTGGAACGGCGAATAATGCCATGGACTTCATAGCCTTTTTCTAACAATATCTCGGCTAGATAAGAGCCATCTTGGCCAGTGATTCCAGTGATTAATGCTTTGCGGGGCGATGTGGTCATTCTGTTCTCCTACTGTAAACAAAGTTGCCGTTAACGATAGTCGCTTCGGCACGACCTTTAAATTTCGTGCCATGGAACGGAGTGTTACGCGATTTCGAAAACGAAGTATTGACGTCATAAGTAAATTCTTCATCTGGGTCGATGATAGTAATATCGGCGCTAGAGCCGGGTTCGAGGGTTCCGGTCTTCAAACCGAGTAGATCTGCCGGGCCAACAGTAAACTTGGAAACTAGTTCTGACATTGACAGGATACCACTGTGATAAAGTTCAGTCAAGCATACTGGTAACGCGGTCTCTAAACCGATAATTCCGAATGGCGCGTAGTCAAACTCAACCTCTTTGGCAGTGACAGTGTGTGGCGCATGATCAGTCGCGATAATAGTGATAGTACCATCGCGCAATCCTTCAATCACCGCTTGGCGATCCGCTTCTGAACGTAATGGCGGATTCATTTTGTAATTAGTATCGAATTTTTTGATATTTTCATCGGTCAAAGCGATGTGATGTGGCGTGGCTTCCGCGGTGACTCTGACCCCTCTCGCACGGGCACGACGAATCATTTCAACACTTTCGCGAGTACTGATGTGTTGCATATGGATTTTCCAATCAAACATTCGGGAAAAAATAATATTTCGTTGTATTATCAGCTCTTCAGCCGCACTAGGAATACCACGCATACCAAGCAATACCGACCATTTACCTTCGTGCATCACTCCGTCGCTCTTCAACGATTCTTCTTCACAATGATCCATTACTGGTAGATTAAATGATTTTGCATAGGCGACGACATGACGCATTAATTCGTGATTTTGAATACACCGTCCATCGTCCGAAAGCGCCACAACTCCGGCATTTTTCAAGCTTCCGATCCCGGCCATCTCCACGCCGGCAGAGTCTTTGCTCAGGCATCCACAGGTATAAACTCGCACTTTGGCATTGCGTTCGCTTTCGCGTTTAATTAGTTCAATGGTTCCAGCAGTATCGCAACATGGAGTAGTATTCGGCATCGCCACAATTGCAGTGAATCCACCTGCCGCCGCAGCCATGGTGCCAGTAGCGATGGTTTCCGCACCGGTATTTCCAGGCTGACGCAAGTGGACGTGAATGTCAATAAATCCTGGCGCGATAACTTTACCGCTAAAATCAATTTTGCCTGGATTTTTGGTTTCTGAAACATCGACGATAATGCCGTTGGCTACGCCAATATCCATGATTTCATCGATACCTCTTGCAGGGTCAACGACTCTGGCTCCTGTTAAAACATAATGATTTCTAGTCTTCATTTTATAACGCTCCGGCTGTAAGAAAGAGTACCGCCATGCGCACTGCCATGCCGTTACTAACTTGTTCAAGAATAACTGATTGTGGGCCATCCGCAATGGCCGCAGATAACTCAACATCACGATTGATCGGCCCTGGATGCATTACTAATGCGCCAGGCTTGAGAAATCTGGCAGAATCGCGATTTAAGCCAAAAAATTGGCTATATTCATTAGTGCTCGGGAAAAAACCAGCAGCTTGGCGTTCATGTTGAATCCGCAGTAGATTGACTGCATCGGCGCCAATCAATGCGTCCTTCAAGTTGTGACACACTCTCACGCCAACCTCTTCAAACTCTTTGGGACAAAGCGTTGCTGGCCCGGCAAGCGTCACGTTTGCGCCAAGTTTTAATAGCGCCCACATGTTGCTACGCGCTACCCGGCTATGCAGGATATCGCCAATAATTGAAACGTTAAGTCCTTTTAGGCTGCCAAATTTTTCACGAATAGTAAAGACGTCCAGCAAAGCCTGAGTCGGGTGTCCATGCGCGCCATCGCCAGCATTAATTACCCCGCATTTGATATGCTTAGCGATAAACATATGTGCTCCGGGCGCGGAGTGCCGCATTACGATTATATCTGCCTGTAGCGCTTCAATATTTTTAACGGTATCCAACAGTGTTTCGCCTTTCGCCAAACTACTGACACTGCCAGAAATATTGATAATATCGGCACTGAGACGTTGTTCTGCCAACTCAAAAGACATCCGGGTTCTAGTACTAGGTTCGACAAAAAAATTAACTACAGTTCGCCCTCTCAGAACCGGTACTTTCTTGACGTTACGCTCGCAAACTTTTTTAAACTCCTCCGCAGTATCGAGAATCAATTCGATTTCAGCGGCATCGAGATCATAAATCTCCAACAAATCTTTTTTATCCCAACTGATACTCATCCTTTAAATACTCCAGCTTTATCCCATATTATTTCATAAATCCCATCTTTACCGTCACTTTCTTCAAATTCGACTAGAATTTTCTTATTGACAGCCGCTTTATAAACAAATCCCGTATAGTCAGAGCGAATTGGAAATTCATAACGGCACCGGTCAACCATTATCGCCAGTCGGATTAGTCGAGGTCTACCATAATCGGTCAACGCATCAAGTGCAGCACGAATACTCCTACCCGACGCGAGAACATCATCGGCAATGATTATATTGCAGTCATCGATATTAAACGGTATTTTAGTTTCACGAATGATTGGTAATTTCTTTTTATAACTGCCATAGTCGTCGCGGTACATGTTGATATCCAACACCCCTTCGAGCAGTTGAACTCCTGACAACTCCGCTACTTTCGTCAGCAAACGGTGGGCAAAAGGAACCCCCTGCCGCTGGATTCCCAACAATGCAAGGGGTTTTGCGCCTTTTGAGCCTGGCTTGAACTCGGCGATGATTTTACTGGCAATATCAGTCAAAGCATCATTCATCCGCGCTTTATCAAAAATTAGTTTTTTTTGCGGCATAATTTCCTTCTTAAGACAATTAGTTAAATTACAACACTAAATTTAGTACGCCGACGGTAAAATGCAATACTAATGCGGAAAATTCTGCTGATGCATTAGAACTATCGATCCAACATAACTTCCTACTATTAAAGCTATTAATATAATTTAACGTTTTTTTGCAGGAATTTATTTGTAAACATTGCGCTCCAAGTTACATTAAACTCATACGGGCTGAGGTTCAGCCGGAAGCAAACAAGCAAAAATAACAGAAAGGGCTCAAGCTTATGGTACATGGTGTAACTGGAATTGTCCTAGTTAACGTCGAACGTCCGATGTTGAAAGAAGTGATCAGTCGCATTATGCAACTGTCTGGTGTCAGCGAAGTTTATACTGTCGCCGGTGAATATGACCTAGTTGCAATGGTCAGGGCCAGTGACAATCGCGAACTTGCTGATGTCGTTGCTAATAAAATGATGCGCGACATCTCCGGAATTACCCACACTCGGACCTTGATTTCACTGGATGTTGATGCAAAATTCGACCTCTCCCCTGCTTTCAAGAATGAGTAAAGAGAAGTAATTCTCAAACCGCTAAAGCGCCCATTAAAATAATTTTATGGGCGCTTTTTTGTGTCCTCTTCCAACCCATTTAATTATACTAGTTAGTTATTTCTTGGAGAAAAGATGTTTAAATTTGATAAAATATCCGACTCCGGAATAGATAGTGACCGCCGTCATACTCCAGAGAAATAGTTTCCAAAGAAACCAACAGCGCATTTGCAGCGCGCCGTCGACAACTCGAAAATTATCTGAAAAAGAAGCAGAAAGAATATCCAGCCATGCAGTGCCACCAAAGACCAGAACATCGGCGCGAAGACTAAAAATACCAACCCACGACGCGCCACCAATAAATAAAATCGCCATCTGCATAACAGTCTTAACTTTCCCCCAGCCATCTGCCGGAATCACTACATTAGTTTGCAGTGCCAGCATTCGTAATCCAGTAACCATAAATTCACGGGAAATAACAATAACAGCAATCCATGCCGGCATCATATGGAACTCAACCATCATCAGCATTATCGCCGAGACAAAAATTTTGTCGGCTAATGGATCAATCAATTTCCCTAAATCAGTTACTTGATTGAATTTGCGAGCAGCCCAACCATCAAAAAAATCAGTCAAGCCTGCTAATGTCGCCAAAATAAAGGCAAAAATCTTGATGCTCTGGATTGAATCTTCCGTAAAATATGGCCAAACATCAGGCTCAACAATATTAGCTAAGATTAAAAAAATAAATATCGCAACAATGCGCCCAAGAGTCAAAGAATTTGGCAAATTCAACATTTTCATTCTATCTTTTTATTCCTCATTCCTGATTAAGTTATTTTATCGGTTCAGCAAACAGATCATATCTGCCGCCTCTGGTAATTTTCACATTAATAATATCACCAACCTTAATATCCCGCGCTGGCGAAACCTGCACAATATTATCTATTTCCGGCGCATCCATATAAGTGCGACCAGTTGCATGTTTTTTGGTCACTTCATCTATTATAACACTGAATTCTTTCCCGACCAACTCTTTATTACGTTGGAGCGATATTTCTCCCTGTATTTTCATGATTTCTTCCGCGCGTGCTACTGCTATTTCTGGAGAAACAGCGTCTTTGAGGCTGGAGGCTGGAGTATCTTCTTCGGGGGAATACGAGAATACGCCTAAGCGATCAAACTTCCAAGTTTTTACAAACTCTTTCAATTCTTGAAAATCTTCATCCGTTTCCCCTGGAAAACCGGTTATAAAAGTCGTACGAAGGACAATATTAGGAATGCGCTTCCTCAATTTAGCTAGAACATCCTCGATCTGGTGCCGAGTAACGTGGCGGCGCATCGCCGTCAAGAGATGATCAGAAATATGTTGCAACGGCAAATCGAGATATGGTAGAACCTTGGGGCACTGTGCCATGACATCGATAATTTCGTCAGTCAAGTGCGCGGGGTGCGCATACAACAACCGAATCTTAAAATCAGCATCGATGGATTGCAGTTCCCGCAATAAATCAGCCAAAGTGCCCTGCTCTGTATCATGCCCGAATGCAGTAATATCTTGAGCGATCAAAATCAACTCTTTCACGCCACCTTTGATTAGATTTTCGGCTTCAATGCGTAATGAAGAAATTTTCCGACTACGCAAAACGCCCCGAATGTCTGGAATTGAACAGTAACTGCAGCGATTATTGCAGCCTTCACCGATTTTCAAATAAGCTAAATGGGGTAACGTCCACTGGAAACGCGGCGTCTCATCACTGTAAAGATAGCACGGTTCACTCTGGCGAATAGTACGACCATGGAATTTGGGATTAGTTTTAATTTCAGCAATTTTTTCGGGAAGTTGCTCAATAGTATCCAATCCAGTCCAAAGATCAACCTCCGGCCATTCGTTCTTAACTTTATCTTTTTTATCCCATTGAACCATGCAACCAGTAACGATCAACATGCGATTTTCAGGATCAAGCTCTTTCCATTCAACAGCGTCTTCAATTGCGTCAACCGTATCTTGGCGCGCGCTCTCAATAAACGCGCAAGTGTTAATTATATAGATATCAGCATCAGTCGCATCCATAGTCAATCCGAACCCATTGACCAGCAAGCTTCCGGTCATAACCTCCGAATCAACCAAATTTTTAGGACATCCTAAGCTAACCATGTAAACCATTAATGGATTTTGTTCTGGCATAATTTATTTTTTTCCTTCGCTAGTATAATTCAAAATATATTCAAGAGCTTCATTATTGGCAGCAAAAATCGTAGTATTACGCAGAAACCAACGTTTTTGAGACTCTGAATCTAAATAAAAAGAATCGCCAATATTGCAGCTTACGGAATTTCCGTGATAATCTCTGCTGACAAATTCACCTCGTTCTGTAAATGCAAGACAAGCGGCGACGTCCCAAAGTTTCAAATTGGCGACATAACCGAGTACACGACCACGCAGCAGATAAGCAAATACCGCGACTGCCGAATCCCATACCACGATATGATTTGAGAATGTAAAATCACAGTTTTTAATCATCGATTGCGATAATGAGATTGGCCAAGAATTATTGAGCGGTGCGCTACCAAAAGGGTAACGGACGCGTTTGCCATCAGCGGTCAGCAACCATGAATCTGGCCCATCGGTATAAATCATCTCCCCAAGTGCCGGGAAAAAAATCGCGCCCTCTTTGATCCGTAGTTTTTCCATGTATGCAATAGAAATCCCCCAGAGAGGACAATGAATTGAGTAAGGCGCAGTTCCGTCAATCGGGTCAACCACCCAAGCATTTCCTTTAAATGCAGCCTGAATGTAAGCTTCATTATGGGTATCAATAGTCTCTTCCCCAATCATATATGAACCTGCTTCGGGATGGTCAAATTCTAACGCGAGGCGTTGCTCAATCGCTTTATCGGCGGCGGTAACAACTGAATGATCTGCTTTCAACTCAAACGGCGGGTTTTCGTAATATTGCATGGCTATATCGCCACACTCTTTCAGTAATGCGATTATTTTCGTAGCGTTCCAGCCGTTCATTCCTATACTCCAAATAATAAAAATTAAAGCTGTAAGATACAGCCTAAGCGTTAAAAATCAATCTTTTCAGGCAGATGAATGATGCCAACAAAGTAACCAATTCAAAACAACATTTACAAAGCGCACAGATCTCATTTGTATCGTTTTTGAAAAAAAAAAAAATACCATCAAATACTAAAGCCACACATTGTAACTTTAGTTCCTAATTGGCGCGCGCATAATGCGCGCGCTAATTAAGAACAATAGTTACAGAGTTTATTAAACATAATGAATGCGTCAGCGCTCAGACAGTTATCAGTGTCCGGCGCCGCTAAAAGTCAATGGCGCTTTGACCCAAAGGCAATGGGTTACCGGCTTATCTCTGTTGAGCCAGCGCAACTCAAAGTCCGTTTTTATATCAGAGATTTCTGCCATTCGCGAATCATCGCGTTTGAATAATCCAGAAGTTTCAATCAAACGAATAACCGTTTCCAAATATGGTTGATCATCAGATGAAAAATGAAATTCACCGTCGGTTTTTAGTGTGCGATGAATCTGTCCGACAAATTCCGAACAGATTAGGCGATTGTGTCGATGACGCGCTTTGGGCCATGGATCTGGGCATAAAACATGAATCCGATTCAATGACGAATCTGGTAAAAACTTTGTGACCAACAATCGACCTTCAGCACGGATTGGGATCAAGTTTCCATGTTCGGCACGACGAGCACGATTAGTGCATTTGCGCATCCTTCCGATCATAATATCAGCGGCCAAAAATAGGCGATTGGGAAAACGCGCAGCAGCTTCATCAGAGAAACGGCCATTGCCGCACCCCAAATCTAGTTCAACTTCTGCCGTAGGATCATACAGTTCTGGAATTGCTAAAATTTGGTATAAATCATCATAAAACAACATATTAAAATCATTCCGGGGTTTAAAATTTGTGGTCAAATGCTATATTAAAAATTCAATTATAATAATTGTCTCAAGACTGATATGCAACCCGAAGCGAACGTAAAATGATGAAAAAAGTGTTATTTGTCTGTACCGGCAATACCTGCCGTAGCCCAATGTGTGAAGCGTATTTCAACACGCTAGACACCGACTTCTTGGCGCATTCCGCGGGAGTTTATGCAGAAAATGGTACTCCAGCAGCAGCTAACGCCATTAAAGTAGTTTCAACTTCAGGTGGGAATTTGCAAGATTTTCGTAGCCGTTGTTTAACGCTACAGATGATTGAGGAATCCGAGTTAGTGGTAGCCATGACTTCTGGACATCTTCAGGCAATACTCGCGATATCCCCGCAAGCTGCCGCAAAAACGATAATGTTATGTAAAAACAGCGATATCAGCGACCCTTTTGGTGGAGACTACCCGATTTACAAAAAATGTTTCAAAGAACTAAAATCTGCGATTGATAAATTTCTTAATAAAATAAATAATAATCAGGAGAATGAATAATGATTAAAGACTGGCACGGCAAAAAATTAACGATGGCGATAGGAACTGACCACGGTGGATTCGAAATGAAAAATGAATTGACCAGTCTCTTAAGCGCCAAAAACATTACCATCATTGATGCCGGCCCGTGTTGCTACGACGCAGAGGATGATTATCCTGATTTCGGAGTAAAAGCGGCCAAAGCTGTTTACCTCGGCCAAGCTGAATGCGCGGTATTGATTTGCCGCAGTGGCGTTGGCATGGGTATTTCTGGTAATCGTTTTCACAATGTTCGCGCAGTGGTAGCGCAAGATGTTGAAACTGCCAAGAAAAGCCGCGAACACAACTGTAGCAATGTTTTGGTGTTACCCGGCGATAAACTCGATACCACTGCCGCTATTAAGATCATTGAAGCATGGCTGGAAACCCCTTTCAGCAGCGAAAAACGCCATGCGCGCCGTTTAGAAAA
Source organism: Lentisphaeria bacterium UBA7640 (assembly GCA_002483765.1). Taxonomy (GTDB): domain Bacteria; phylum Verrucomicrobiota; class Lentisphaeria; order Victivallales; family Victivallaceae; genus UBA7640. The sequence goes on from DLIO01000114.1 coordinate 15,778, forward strand.
ACTAGAGATCCAAAGTTACGACGATATCGCGGCACTGCGTCAATCCGATCCAGATATTGCCACCATGATCGACCTCGAAGCAGAACGTCAGGAATCAGGCATTGAGTTGATCGCTTCTGAAAACTACGCTAGTTGCGCGATTCGTGCGGCTCAAGGTTCAGTATTGACCAATAAATATGCTGAAGGTTATCCTGGAAAACGTTATTACAACGGCTGTGAATTTGTTGATCAAGTCGAAGCTCTCGCTATTGAACGCGCCTGCAAACTGTTTGGCGCCGAAGCGGCCAACGTTCAGCCTCATTCCGGTAGTTCTGCCAATCAAGCAGTTTATTTTGCCCTGCTTAATCCTGGCGATACCGTTTTGGCAATGAGCCTTGACCACGGCGGGCACCTAACTCATGGTCATCCGTTGAATTTCAGCGGCATGCTTTATGATATCGTCCCGTACGGTGTAGACCAAAAAACCGAATTGATTGATTATGACGAAGTGGCGGAATTGGCTCTAAAACACAAACCCAAAATGGTCATAGTAGGAGCCAGCGCTTATCCACGCATCCTGGACTTCAAACGTTTCCGTGAAATTGCTGATTCAGTCGGCGCATATCTATTTGTCGACATGGCACATATTGCAGGTTTGGTAGCAACTGGCGAACATCCCAGCCCGGTGCCTTATGCCGACGTTGTGACCACCACTACGCACAAAACTCTGCGCGGTCCACGGTCCGGATTAATTCTCTGTCGCGAAAAACATCTTAAAACCATCAACTCCAGAGTATTTCCTGGATTACAAGGTGGACCATTAGAACACGTTATCGCCGCAAAAGCGATCTGTTTCAGAGAAGCCATGTGCGATTCATTTAAAAAATATCAGCAACAAGTTCGCAAAAATGCAGTCGTCTTGGCTGATGAACTGACCAAACGCGGTTTCAGGATCGTTTCTGGCGGTACTGATAATCACCTGATGTTAGTTGACCTGCGCCCCAAAAACGTGACCGGCAAAGTAGTAGCCAACGGTTTAGATAAAGCGATGATCACGGTTAATAAAAATATGATCCCGTTTGATCCCGAAAAAGCATTCGTTACCAGTGGCATTCGCATTGGGACGCCAGCAATGACTACTCGCGGTATGTGCGAAGCAGAAATGGTCAAAATTGCTGAATTCATCGACCGCGCTGTCGCAGTAATCGAAGATGATACAAAACTTAAAGCCATTGGCAAAGAAGTGAAAGAATTTACTAAAAACTTCCCGCTGCCACATTTTTAATTTAGGAAATAAAACTTACCATGATTGATATAAAATTAGTACGTGAACAACTCGATCTATTAAAGAAAAACTGCGCTCGCCGCGGTTGTCCAGTCGATCTTGACCAATTAGCCGCCGATGACGCCGCGTGGCGCGTAGCGGTTCAAAAATCCGAAACCATGCGTGCTGAACGTAACCGTTTGAGCAAAGAATGCAGAGATAATCCTGCCGCACGCGAACAAGTCAAAGAGCTCAAAGTCGAGATGGAAAAACTAGAAGCTGAGACCGCTGCGTTGGCAAAAAAGGTTGAGGAACAGTTGAACTGGCTCCCTAACCTGCTGGCTGACGACGTTCCAGACGGCAAAGATGCTTCCGATAATGCCGAGCTGCGCAAAGAAGGGGTGATCCCAGAATTTTCCTTTAAACCGCGCGACCATCAAGAATTGGGCGAACTGTTGGATATTATTGACACCGCTCGTGGTGCGAAAGTTGCTCAAGCTGGATTTTATTTTTGGAAAGGCAAAGGCGCAATGCTTTGTCAAGCGCTGTTTTACTGGACCCAAATGGAATTGGTGAAACGTGGCTTTACTTTGTTTATGTCCCCTTGCGCCGCTAAAGGGAAAACTCTGTTCGGAACTGGTTATTTACCATTTTTTGCCGATCAAACTTATAATTTGGCAGGAGAAGATCTATCGTTGATTGGAACCTCCGAACAAACCTTAGTTGGTTATCACGCCGATGAAACTCTGGATGAAACAAAACTACCGTTGCTCTATACCGCCTATACGCCATGTTTCCGTACAGAATCTGGCAGCTACGGCAAAGCTTCGCGCGGCATTTTTCGCGTCCATCAGTTCAGCAAAGTCGAACTGATTATTTTCTGCCATCCCGATGATTCGCCTAAATATCATGAATTATGTCTTGAACATGAAGAACACCTGTTGAAAGAACTGGGTATTCCATATCATGTCGTCAATGTTTGTGTCGGCGATATGGGCGCACCAGGCTACAAAAAATACGATATCGAAGCTTGGTTTGCCGGTTTTGGTGACTATCGCGAAGTTACGTCAAATACAAATTTGACCGACTTCCAAAGTCGTCGTCTTGGTATTAAATACAAAGGTAAAGATGGCACCCGCGATTTTGTTCACACCATCAGCGCCACAGCCATGACCGAACGTGCAGCCATTGCGATTATTGAGAACAATCAACAAGCAGATGGGAGCGTTATCATCCCTGAAGTATTGCGACCATTTACCGGTTTTGAAAGGATTGAACCAGAAGGAAAATAAAATCATGGCTCGGGCCTGGTTGGTAGGAATTATATTTTCAGCGTTGATTGGAGCAGGATGCGGCGACAATGCTCCGCCAGTGCAAAAAATTGACCCAGCAAAAGCTGAAATGATTAAGCAGGTGCAACGCGAACGCTCCAGCATTGCCCGTTTTCAAATCCAGGTCCGCGGTCGCTATAATGCCCAAGAATATATGCAGTGCCGTTTTCATGATGAATTCAGCAAGACTAGCCGCTTACGTGGCGCCGAGCGCACTGCCGCGCGTAAAAAGTTACTGGCGCAAGCCAAAGAAGAGATCAAGCGACACGAAGCGGAATTTGCCAGCTTAGGTGAGAATTATCGCGACACACGATCGCAAGTTTCATTAACCAACTTACAACGCGCAGCGACGGCGAATTTTGATCTAGGAATCAGAATTTCCGCCGATATTTTGAACCGTCAAGAAATTAGTCTGCGCGAACGCCAAATGAGATTTGAACGCGACAGAAACAAGTTGACAACAGAAAAGCGTGAAGCCGAAGAATCTGCACTAGAAAAATTACATGATTCGGTGGCCAAACGCCGAGCACATATTACTCTCGTAAACCAAAACCGTGATGCCGTTATCAATATGACCATCAATGCGTTATTAAGAAATTAACGCTACAACTTAGAATACTGTAACGCTTAATCCGAGTCCTAAATGCACGCGAGAATCTAGAGTCAAAAAAAAACAAACCAACCAATAGCACTTTTGGTTTTGACATTTTACTCAAAGTAGGTCAAAAAAGGATTCTTTTTCTATATGAGGCGCATATTTTTTTATCAATGCGCGCAAACTTCCCATGCTTAAAAACATCCAGTCACAATCTCCGCGCCAAGTCATGCGATAAGCGACAAATTGTCGTTTGCCCTTTTCCTCTAACAAATCAAATTTCAAAACCGGTTCGTAACGCACCAAATTGCTTAGCATGTTTTGAACTTCTTCTTGAGATCTGGTTGTAATGCCCATAAAGGCACTTAAATCAGGATGGCGTTTATGAGAATAGACAATGATCGCATCTTCTTTTTTTTCAAATTTCACCAAATCTGGAGCGGCAAGTTCAGCAACAAGCTCTTCGGCAAGCTTCATCTCCTCTGGTGTTATAAGACTATTTAATTTGCGCCGAAAAGAAACTATTCCATTGGGATTTTCACTGAATTCATATCCGTCAGGAAAAAAGGTCAAATCAGTTGCATTCTCTTTTTTAGAGCAAACATAGCGTTTTCCTTTTTTACCTTCTACGCAACGAACAAAATAAACATCGCCGCGGCAATTGACATACTGTAGTTTTTTTGCCATTTCAACCTCCAAATTTCGAGTTATTATTACTTTATCTATCGATTAGTGGTTTCACCATCGGTGATCATTGGGAGTAACTGTTTCCCTCATTCAGTATGAATTCGATTCACAGTTTAAATATAGGCATTGAAAATAAAAGCGCAACTTTATCTAAAAAAATATTTTGAAAAACTCGCGCTCGAACATAAATTCCAGGCAAAGTTTTGGTGCTTGTCTTTCAGAATTATTAGCAAATTATTTTTCAATTTACGTGATATATTATTCAATCTATGATAAAGTCAACTAAAAAATTTATTCACCTCGATATGGATGCTTTTTTTGCGGCCGTCGAACAACGCGACAATCCAGAGTTACGTGGCAAAGCCGTAATTGTTGGTGGAGATCCGGACCGACGCGGCGTAGTTTCAACCTGCTCCTACGAAGCGCGCAAATTCGGCGTTCATTCCGCAATGCCGTCTGGTCAGGCGAAACGACTTTGTCCGCATGGAATATTTATTCACGGACGAATGGAGGTGTACCAGGAAGAGTCGCAACGAATTCGTCAGGTCATGCATGAATTCACTGATCTAGTCGAGCCGTTATCCATCGATGAAGCATTCCTTGACGTTACTACCAATAAAATCAACTGTCCATCCGCTACGTGGCTCGCACGCATGCTTAAACAGCGTATTCATGAGGTTACTGGGTTAACCGCTTCCGCCGGCGTCTCGTATAATATGTTTTTGGCCAAGGTTGCTTCCGATATCAATAAACCAAATGGATTGACTGTTATCACCCCTGATGACGCCCTTGATTTTCTCGAAAAGTTACCGATTAAAAAATTTTACGGTATTGGCAGAGTAACAGCGGCAAAGCTGGAACGGCGTGAGATTTTCACCGGCGCAGATCTCAAGAAGCTGTCACTACTCGAGTCGGTAAAATTGTTTGGGAAAAACGGCAAATATTATTACGATATTGTTCGCGGCCGTGATTCGCGCGAACTGGAAACGAATTGGATTCGAAAATCGCTGGGCCGCGAAATCACTTATGAACACGACTTAAAAGATTTGAATGAGATAGCAGATCAAGCCCGCGAAATATCGTTCACTGTTGCCGATGAATTGAATAATAAACAGTTAAAGGGGAAAACAATTACCCTTAAATTGCGTTATGAAAATTTCCAGACCATCACGCGCAGTCGTTCGCTACCCGATTTCACAGCAGAACGCGACATAATTGCGGCAACCGCGCTCGATTTATTGCGCCGTAAAACAGAAGCTGGAAAACGCGCAATACGTTTATTAGGCGTAAACGTAACTAATTTCCCGACCTCCAAACCGAAAAACGCTTGGGTACAAATGGAGTTTCCATTCTGAGCAAGGAGAATTGGGGAATTGGAGAAT
>DLIO01000114.1:21196-76884 GCA_002483765.1 Lentisphaeria bacterium UBA7640
GAATTGGGGAATTGGAGAATTGGGGAATTGGGGAGTTGGAGAGTTGGGGAGTGCAAAGTGTGATGTTTTCCAATTTGACATTCACACTACGTCCGTGTCTGCCACTATGCGCGCTAAACTGTGAGTCCTAAACTTCTCGCGCGCATTATGCGCGCGAGAAGTTTAGAATAGCCAAATCGCCACAACTAAAGTAGTGGCTAATGAGGTTTATTTTTTGCGGAAGATGATTCGACCTTTAGTCAAATCGTATGGCGACATCTCCATCGTCACGGTGTCACCAGGGAGGATTCGGATAAAATTCAAACGCATTTTACCACTAATATGAGCATCAATAATATGCCCCTGCTCTCCGACTGCCACCTTAAACATGGTGTTTGGCAGTAGTTCTTTGACTACGCCTTCTACTTTTATTACATCTTTGGACACGTTAAAATCTCCGGTTCGTTTTCTGTGATAAGTACTTGGTGTTCGAAATGGGCGGATAGTGAGCCGTCGCGCGTGCGAACAGTCCAGCGATCCGATTCTGTATATACTTGGTGAGTTCCAAGGTTAAACATTGGTTCAATGGCCAGCACCATGCCCGGTACTAGGCGCGGTCCTCGCGAGCCAGCGACGACAAAATTAGGAATTTCCGGTTCCTCGTGCAACTTAATGCCACAGCCGTGTCCGACATACTGGCGCACAATTCCGAGTTTCGCTTTTTTCCCAACAGCTTGCACTGCGGCGCTGATGTCGCGCACGAAATTCCCTTTGCGTGCTTGTGCAATTCCTGCGTATAACGATTCTTCAGTATAGCGCAATAAATTACGGATATTCTCCGGTGGGTTATCGGTAAAAACCATGGTAATGGCGGTATCGCCAGTAGCACCGTTTATGGTAACGCCTAAATCAATGCTGAGGATATCTTTTTCACCAATGATAACTTCCGGGGAACCAATTCCATGAACTACAGTATCGTTAATTGAAACACAAATATTGCCCGGAAAACCATTGTAACCAAGAAATGAACTAGTACCACCGGTTTGGGTGATTAAACGGGCGCCAAGATAATCGACATCACGCGTCGACATTCCCACCACAATTTGTTTACGTAACTCCTCACGCACCCATGCAGTAGCTTGAGCTGCGATACGAATTCTGACAATCTCTTCAGGGGTATGAATTACAACACCAGACATGATATTCAATTCAACTTTGTGATGGCTTCGGCGAAAACATCATCGCGTTCGCCGCAGGACATTTGGATTAGCAGTCCTTTCTGTTGGTAAAAATCGATCAACGGTTGAGTTTGAGCGTGAAATGTAATCAAACGTTTGCGCGCATTGGCTTCAGAATCATCTTCGCGTTGATATATTTCGCCACCACAATCGTCGCAGACACCGGCTTTTTTGGGCGGGAATGCGTATTGATTATAGATGCGATTACATTTGCGGCACATAATACGTGAAGTTAACCTTTTAATCAGAAAATCATCGTCTCCACACAGATAAACCACTGCATCAAGCGGACGGTTCAGTTTTTTCAGCAGAGCATCCAATAGTTTGGCTTGATTGAGAGTACGGGGGTAACCGTCGAGAAGCATGCCATATTTCTCTTCATCTTTTTCAAGCGTTGCGCCAACCATGGCGGTGACGATTTCATCAGAAACCAGACCACCTTCTTCCATAATAGTTTTGGCTCTTTTTCCGAGCTCAGTTCCTGCTTTGACTTCCGCACGCAACATATCTCCAGTGGAAATATGCAAAAACTGTGCTTTTTCCTTCAGCATTGACGAGAGTGTTCCCTTGCCAGCACCAGGGCCACCAAGTAACACAAGGTTAGTTTTTTTAAACATTTTTCAGACTTAACTCCTTCTGTTTATCTTTTAAAAATTCTTCAACAGCACTAGTTGGCAACTCTAATTGACTTCCATCATTCATATCTTTACAGATCACAACGCCACGCCCAAGTTCATCATCGCCACGAATTATCACAAAACGGCTATGAACACGATTAGCTGCGCGCATCTGTGCTTTCATGCTTTTATTCTCGAATTCAACGATAACTGACAACCCTTGTCGGCGCAACTGAGCTGCCAATTCAATATTAGCATCACGAGCATCCTGCCCCATCGAGATCATAAATATCGGTGATAATGTCCTTTCTGGTGCCGCAACTCCAAGCGCTTGCTGAACCAGCAATAAACGTTCCAATCCTGCTGCAAAACCAACGCCTTGAACTGGTTTTTTAGCTTCAGGTAAAAACAGTTCATAACGTCCACCGGCAGCAATCGCCGCTTGAGCGCCCAATCCTGCAGTATGAACAACTTCAAAGACCGTATGGACATAATAATCGAGACCACGCACCAAAAAAGGGTCAATTTCATATTCGATGCCAGCTCGATCTAATAGTTCACAAACACGTTTAAAATAGTCGCGCGATTCCTCAGTAAAACTTTCAACGTAATTAGGAGCCTGTTTAACAATTGTTTTACAGTTTGGTTGTTTACAGTCCAAAATACGCCAGATGTTGCGCCCGAGACGAGCACGGCAATCTGGACACATATTATCAACATTTGCATTGAAAAACTTATTTAATTCGAGCTCGGCTGGTTCACGGTCGGCCTGCACGCCTCGAGTATTAAGCAAAAGTCGCGCGCCAGTTATTCCTAACTCCTGAATATAATGTACCAAAGCCGCAATAGTTTCAGCATCCGTTTCAGGCGAAATTGTTCCAACATTCTCCACCCCAATTTGGTGAAATTGCCGACGTCGTCCTGCAGCAGGGCGTTCGCCTCGAAACATTGGGCCACCATAGTAAACGCGCTTTTCATTACCATTCATAACATCAGTATTAAGCAATGCGCGCATCACTCCGGCAGTGCCTTCCGGGCGTAACGTCAAACTACGTCCACCCCGATCCTCAAAAGTATACATCTCTTTCTGCACGACTTCAGTTTCGTCGCCAATCCCCCGCTTAAAAACTTCAGTATACTCAAAAATTGGAGTCCGTAGCTCTTCAAAGCCGTAAAGAGGAAAAATATCAGCCGCAGCTTTCTCCAAGCGTTGCCACCATGATACTTCTTCGGGAAAAATATCAGCGGTTCCTGGTGGTGGTGAAAAATTTGCCATTATTGAATTCCATGCAAAATTAAAATATAAAAAATTGGATTAACCTTAAACAAAATTGCGCCAAACGATAAACACGTTAGGCGCAACTTTTATTTAAAAACTAAACGGTAACCCACGACATAAGTTAATTAATCTTCCGAGGATTTAACTTTTCGACGCGCTCTTTCAATACTTTACCAGCGCGGAACTTAGCCACAACCCGTTCCGGAATTATAACTTCTTTTTTCGGACGATTTGGATTACGTCCTTTACGACTTTTGCGAACTTTAACTTCGAAAACGCCAAAATTACGCAGTTCAATAGTAGAACCAGCCGCCAATTCGTCAACAATATAATCTAAAGTTTTCTGAACTACGTCCGTAACTACACCCTGCACCAGACCAGTCTCCTTGGAAATCTTCAAAACCAAATCTCTTTTTGTCATCTTCTTTCTCCTAAAGTTAAGCTATAGTTTAAAATTCAAGATATTCATATTACAGAACATCTAAGTATCTATCAAAAAAGCGTCTTTTAAAACGATAATAATCATTCAAGAATAATAAATTAACGTTTACCACGAATATTACAAGTGCCTTAAACATAAAGTTTTGAAATTATTACAAGCTTTTTTCAGGCGTCATGATCATGGTGGCTTTGCTGGATATTTCCAGTACTCTAAAATGATTTTCTCCATCGCCTGACGCTGAATTTTATTGTCTGGCGCAAAAATACTGCGATAAGAGAAAAAGCACGTTCCCCTGATCTCTGGATGCCGAGTATTATAGCGTAATTGATTAGCCAATTCATGTGGGTTGTTCCAGCGTTCCGACTTTCCCGGCTGATAAGCCGCATGGCCAATATAGAGTTGTGTTTTACTGCCGCGAACAGTGCTCGCCCACCAGTCAACCAAGGCGGCATAAGGAGCTGCGTCAGTCTCAAAAGTCCAGTAAATCTGCGGCACAATGTAATCAAGCCAATTCTGCTGAATCCATTTTCTAGTATCAGCATACTGCACAGAATAAGATTGTAATCCCTTAGTCAATGACCCCTGCGGATGATCTTTTTTGTTCGCCCAAATCCCAAACGGGCTAATTCCAAACTTTACCTTGCGATTTTTTTGCCGGTTATGGCTCTGTACTGCCAAGTGGATATTGCGAATAACCTGATTGACATTATTGCGTCGCCAGCTATAAATACTATCATTTCTATACCGGTAACGCTTAAACGTTGCCGCATCGGCATTCCCGATATCTTGATAAGGGTAAAAATAGTCATCGAGATGGATGGCATCAACATTATAATTATCCAAAATTTCAGTTACAGTCGCCGTGATAAATTTTATAACTGCGGGTTCACCAGGATTTAGCAAAAACATATTTCTTTTACCGTTCGCCGCACTCAATAACAGTTCAGGATGGCGACGTGCGAAGTTCTTCCAGCTCAGAGTTTTAAGATAAGCGGCTTTGCTCAAATTCGTATCACCAGTTACCCGATACGGATTAAGCCATGCATGAAATTCCAAACCGCGTTTTTGAGTTTCCGCAATCATAAAGCTCAATGGATCAAAGTTGGCAATCCCCTGCCCTTCCTTTCCGGTTAAAAAACGCGACCATGGGTTAATTTTAGAGTAATAAAATGCGTCATTGCATGGACGAACCTGAAAAATTAACGTATTGAAATTTGCCGCTTTCAAATTGTTTACCAGCCGGATAAAGTCCCTTTTAAACTCAATCGCACCAGTATGTGCTGCAAAATCAATATTGCGCACTGTCGCTACCCAAACACCACGCATTTCGCGAGTACTTGGCCGATAGTGAGTCGGAACAACGACTTTTCGAGGAGAAAGAGACCCCGCGTAAGGAATATGGCGACCGGTCTGGTGATTCTTCAAATATTCGTAACCGACCTGCGCTAGAGCTGTAAATGGCATAAGCAGGAGCATCATTTTTATAATATGTTTGCGTATTATCATAGAGTAAAAGATAACTGGAAAAATATTTTTTTCAACCGACGAGCTGAAAAATAGAAATTAACGAGTTGGAGTGAGAAATTTAAGCGTATAAATCACAAAAACCCTTAAAAATGACAGGGATTATTACTACAGAAAATATAGAAAAAACATGAAATACACAGTAAAGAATAGCGCATTTCTTGTGAAAAACCTCGTCCTCTTTTCCTGTCCTCCGAAGCCTCGGCGCCGGCCTTAAGCGGCACTTTCTTTGTGCTTTTCGTGGTTAAAAATTCCTTTCCTAATCCTCCGGTGCTCAGCAATCCATAGAAATCTTTTCAAGTCCGTGCTATATTTAGATTTTAACAAATTAAAAGGAGCGATCTTATGCAGTTGGAACTTTTGAAAAATGGAACTTGGCAGTCAGCTGGAGCGGTAGCTAAAGAGTTTGAAAAAATCACCATTACTCCTGCCCCAGATGCAGAGAGAATTCAACTCAAAATCAATATCCCCATCATTGATATTCAAAGTTACTGGATACCGGAAAACCGCATTCCAGAAAATCGTATTCCGTGGAATATCGAAACCAAAAGTTCAGCACAACGCAATTTCCCATTCATTGCATTTTTTAACAGCGAACAACAGAATCGTTGTTCAGTCGGCTTGAGTAATCTTAAGGACGACACTGTGATTCGTGCCAAAATGAATCAGGAAAGTTGTAATTACGAGATCACCATTGATATCGCAGTGAATTCCAAAACCAAACCTTTTCAGATTATCATAAATCGTCGTAATCAGCCATGGACTAAATGCTTAAACGACTGGCGCAAGGCATTAAAAATGCCGCTGCCTGATTTTCCGGTGGCGGCATGGCAACCGGTTTTTTGTTCATGGTATGCAGTCCACGCCGCAGTGACGCAACCGTGGTTAGAACAGAATGCCAAACTCGCGGCGGAGCTCGGTTTCGGTACTTTAATTGTTGATGACGGTTGGTGTTTTGATGAGATGAAACGCGTGGCTCCTTCAACTATTGGCAACTGGTACGAAATGATTGGCGACTGGGAGATGTCGACGCAGAAATTTCCTGATTTCACCACTCATGTGGAACGCGTTCGCGCCTTAGGCCTCAACTATATGCTTTGGGTAACCCCAATTTTAATAGGTGCCAAAAGCAAACTGTATCAAGAAATTAAAGATTGTGTCAGTGCCGATTATCACGAAGGTTGTTATCGTTTTGATCCAATACATGAAGACGCGGGTAAACTGATTATTGAAAAAATCAGCCGACTGATGAAAGACTATCCCTTGGACGGTTTAAAAATAGATTTTCTTGATGATGTTCCAACCAACCCGGAACGTCCACGAGGGCAGGAAACCCATAACTTTATCGCTGCATTGTCTAAAGCCATTCGTGCCCATAAAGATGATGCTCTAATTGAGTTTCGCCAAAGTTACGCGACGATTGGCATGTTACCCTTTGCAACCCAATTCCGCGCTGGTGATGTGCCGTTTGACTTCATGGATAACTTTCACCGGCTCGCGCAGATTCGTGTTAGCGTCGGTGACGGCGTGCCAGTCCATGCCGATCCCGCTTATTGGCATCCAAACGAAACTCCAGAAAATATTTCTCGCCATCTGATTGCTTCTCTTTTGGGTGTGCCGATGTTGTCAATGGATTTGGCTAAAATTAGCAAAACTGAGAAAACAATTATCTCAAATTGGTTAAAATTCTATCAAAAACATCTCGACACCTTTAAAAACGGTCAATGGGATGTTAAATATCGCAACGGCGCAGTTAGCTGGGTAACCGTGTTTAGTCGTAATGAATTAATTGTATTTATGAACGACACCTGGGGATTCGCTGAAGCTCTTAGAGATTTCGATGACTTTAAAGGCGAGATAATCTTCTTGAATTTGAGCGCAGAGAATATGCGTTTCCTAGCATTCGAAGGCTACGACTGTTTGGGTAATTCGACTGAAAAAAATATCCCTTCAGGTGGCTTCGGCTATTTTCGCCACTAGAAGTCGTCAAAGAACAAACGTTTGAAAAAGCTAGAGAAAGAAAATTGGGCCACGCCATGTTGTTCAACCCGGCAGAGACAAAACACGCGAAAAACAATGTAATTTGATTCTCTAATTCATGCGCGCATTATGCGCGCGCGAATTAAGATACTGATTTATGACTAATCGGTCGAGCTAATTATTGAGGTTTTGGGACATTGTGGTTTTATCCCCCATTCAAGAGGAATAAACTTCTCTAACATTTTGTTCAGTATTACGCCGACCAAAACTCCAATCACCAAGTTATCAGTTCCCAGAACCACGACAACTGTTGCTATCATAACTAACGTGCCGGTTATAGGAATCGTCCGTATCTGAGTCAATGAATTCCAATCAAACGTACTAATCGCGACCATAATCATTACTGCGACTAAAGCAGCTATTGGAATTAGAGCAACTATCTTACCCAACGTAAGGATCATTATCATCAAATATATCCCTGACATAAGAGTTGAGAGTCTCGTTCTTCCTCCAGATTTTATATTAACAATTGATTGCCCTATCAGCGCACAACCAGCCATACCACCGAAAAATCCTAATACAATATTTGCAAAACCTTGCCCAAAGCATTCCCGATTTTTATTACTGGTAGTTTCAGTCATGTCATCTAAGACTTGAGCCGTTAATAAAGATTCAATTAAACCAACAAAGGCTAAAGAGATAGAATAAGGCAGGATGATTTTTAAGGTATTTAGACTAAATGCTACTTCAGGAATTAAAAATTTCGGAAGAGTTCCTGAAATATTCCCTAATCCTCCCACCGTGGCTACGTCAGTTTTCATGAAAACTGAAATGATGCTTATGACGACAATTGCAATTATAGGGGATGGCACTGTTTTGTTAATCCTCGGGAACAGATAAATAATCGCCAACCCGCCAATTGCCATTAAATACATTGGCCAAGATTCTCCATGAAATGAAGATAATTGAGAAGTGAAAATCAAGATTGCGAGAGCATTGAGAAAACCATGCATAACAGATGTAGGAATGAATTTCGTAAGGCTACCAGCTCTTAAAAAAGACAAAATAATTTGAATAATACCTGTCAAAACTGTTGCCGCAAACATATATTCGAGGCCATGTTTTCGGACTAATCCTCCGAGCACAAGCGCCATTGCTCCTGCCGCTGCTGAAATCATTCCAGGACGACCTCCGGCAAAAGATATGATAATTGCCATGCAAAATGATGCATAAAAGCCAATCATAGGATCGACCCCGGCAATCAGAGAAAAACCAATCGCCCCAGGAATAAGAGCTAATGCAACCACTAATCCAGCCAAAAGATCTCTTGAAATATTTGAAAACCATTCTCGCTTTATACTTTCTAACAAAAAACACCTCCCCATAAATAAAATAAATCTTACTCTTTGCGAGAGTAAGATTTTAAATAAAAAACATTATATACTTAAGAGGTAATTTCAAAAGCATTTAATCCGATTTTTAAAAAATGATAGAAAGTTCACTTTATCCTCGAACAATAAACAAGAGGACGCATCAACGATTTATCAAGCGTATAGCTTAGCACCCAAAGTCATTTTGTCCAGTAACAAAAGAAAAAATCGAAAAATCGACTGGAAATCATCAAAAACTTCAAGAACGATTCAACTGGCCAAACCATCTCGGTTTATCGCGGGAGTCTTGAGAGAGGTAAATCATTTTATAAAACGTCAAAGTTGAGTTTAAAATTTTATATTTCGAGGAATATCCACAGGACTAAACCATGGAACTGGCTAAACTTTGAGTTTTGTGCAATAAAAAACATGGATGATATTTTCACATTATCTGCGAGAAATCACTGGCACACTCGCTTCACTTGCGAAAAATACTCTTCCATTATTTTTTGTTCCTCAGGCCGTAACGAATATTCTACTGTGATCCTCTCTAAAATATCATGATAGGTTTTTGGGGACAACTTATATTTTTTCAGGGTGATAGCCCACCACTTATACTCTTTCACGCTAGGAGTTAAATCCCCAGCTTGTGGAAATTTGTGGTCAAAATCGTTGATGATTTTTTCGAACAACAACCAGTTTTCTAATTTTGATTTAAAGCGTTCTGTCTCCAAACTAATTATTTTATCCAGAAGGACAAATCTTTTCAATTTATCGACTGACTCAATATCTTTATAACGTTTTGTATAGAAAATCCACGCTGCTTCGCTTATATCATATTTGGACAATTCTAATCGTTTGTAAACATATTGCGGCCTTTTCCGTTCCTTAACCACCATATACAAACCATCGACAACGTTATTGCCTATTAACGCAGCTCTTTCAAGAGCGGAAAGAATGATTTCGTTCTGTTCAAGATAATATCCAAACGCCCTTTTCATCTCTGTTGCGCTCAGCTTACAGTCATGTTCTTTCTTTTCTTGTTTAATTATTCTTTCTATTCTGCGCTCAATAGTTGTTTTCTTGGGCCGCATTGACTTCGGCTGGTTATTTTTAACCATAGTTTTCGTTAAATATAAACCACCGAAAAACATTACAATCAAAAAAACTATTGGAATTTTCTGCATAATCAGTTTATTCTCAACTATTGGTAATTAGTGCGAACGAAACACCAATTCACCTTGCTTCGTCGCGGGCTATAATTAAAATGTAAAATAGGTTTCTAATTCACGCGCGCATAATGCGCGCGCGAATTAAAGATACAAATTACACCATAAATATTCAGTTTATTTCTAACCATTTGTGTGCCATGACAGGATTCGTATAAGCTATTATTTAGCTATTTTCTTCTCAGCTTTAGCGATATCTTCTTTGACCTTTTTCAGGTATTTTTCTGGATTTTCTTTGACCTTGGCGATACAGCCGCTGCAGCAAACATAGATTTTTTGTCCTTTGTACTCGTAGAACAGTTTTTTATTAATCTTGCCACCAAGAACCGGACATACTTGCTGTTTTGTCGTGTCGACTTTTTCAGCCTTGGCGATATCTTCCTTGACCTTTTTCAGGTATTTTTCTGGATTTTCTTTGACCTTGTCGATACAGGCACTGCAGCAAACATATATCTTCTGTCCTTTGTATTCGTAGAACAGATTTTCATTAATCTTGCCACCCATAACTGGACAGGTTTTTTGGGCAATGGATTCCTTTTCAACCTTTACAGTTGGCTTGGCCTTTTCAGCCTTTTGTGCAGCAACGTGAACAGAAACGGTCAATCCGAGAATACCGGCGAGGATCAGGATAGTTATTTTTTTCATTTTAATGGTACCTTTGGTTATTTGGTTATTTGGTTGTGATATTAAAAACTAATCTTCTGAAAAATATTTTTTCAGACCTTCATTCTTGCATATTTTCATGTCATAATAGACCTCCGTTTTTTCTCATTAATTTTCAAGTTTGGTTTGGAGATTGCCTCTTTTTGTTTTCAAGTACAAACTCCATTCTTTTAGGCCACAATAGAGATTGGGAACCACTAATGACGAAACCAGCACGACTAGCATGCCGCCAAACGATGGAATCGCCATTGGAATCATGATGTCGGAACCGCGCCCGGTTGAAGTCAACACCGGCAATAGCGCCAAAATAGTGGTCGCGGAGGTCATTAAGCATGGGCGAATACGGCGTTCGGCAGCATGAACGGTGGCGTTTCTGATCTTTTGTATCGTTGAAATATCTTCTTCATCATAGCGCTGCCTAAGATAGGTGGTAATGACTACGCCGTCATCCGAGGCAATACCAAACAACGCGAGAAAGCCAACCCAAACTGCGACACTCAGGTTAATTTCGCGCATCTGAAACAGCTCGCGCATATTTTGCCCCATAACCGAAAAATCGCAGAACCATTCCTGACCATACAGCCACAGCAAGATAAAGCCGCCAGCCCAAGCAACAGCAATAGTTGAAAATACTAACGAAGTGACTGGAATAGATTTAAATTGGAAATAAAGGATCATAAAAATCAGCAATAAAGCCAAAGGCAAAACCACTGAAAGTGTCTTTTGTGCACGCAATTGATTTTCATAATTCCCGGCAAAAGAATAACTGACGCTGGGCGGGATCACCAGTTCTCCAGATTTTATTTTAGCTTGCAGATACGTTTGAGCTTGTTCAACCACATCAACTTCAGCGTAGCCAGTTTTTTTATCGAACAGAACATAACCAATCAGAAACGTATCCTCACTCTTGATCATCTGTGGCCCTTTGATGAATTCAATTTTGGCGAGATTCTCAAGTGGGATTTGTTGGCCATTAGGCGAAGCTACCAAGGTTTTTCCGATTTTATCAATTTGATCGCGAAGTTCCCGCATATAGCGCACGCGCACTGGATAGCGTTCGCGCCCTTCAACCGTAGTGGTCAGGGTTTTCCCCCCAAGTGCAACTTCGATCACATTCTGCAGATCCTGAATCGTAATCCCATAGCGAGCGATCTCGTCACGGTCAATTTTGATTTCAAGATATGGTTTACCGACAATGCGATCAGCGAAAACCGTTGTGGGTTCGACTCCCGGCACTTCGCGCAAATAATGTTCAATTTCCATACCGACTTCTTCAATCGTCGCCAAATCAGGGCCTTTCACTTTGACGCCCATCGGAGCGCGCATACCACTTTGCAACATCACAATTCTGGCGGAAATCGGCTGTAATCGGGGAGCGGAAGTCGTTCCCGTAATTTCACCAGCAGCAATTATTTCATCCCAAATATCATCGGCTTTTTGAATGCCCGCCCATGCCGTTCGATCTGGATTGTAGCGCGGGTCAAGAGCTGGGCGCCACAATCTGAAAGCCGCGCCATTTTTATCTGGAATCAATTGACCTTGCTGATCACGAAGATATTCTCCCATCACATAATAAGGTTTACCATCAGGAGCATTGACTGGAGAACCGTGCTGATTTCTGAATAATGATTTTCGAGACTTATCATATTTATACGAGGAACGATTGCCTGCCTGATCCGTCAAAAACTCTGATTTATAGTTGATAATGGTTTCAATCATGGAGATTGGAGCGGGATCAAGCGGGGTTTCTGCGCGACCAATTTTGCCAACGGCAGAGTCAACTTCAGGAATGGCACTGATTGCCATATCCTGTTTTTTTAGCACATCCATCGCTTCGCCAATGGAGGCGTGTGGCATGGTAGTCGGCATGTATAAAAACGAACCTTCATCCAAATCCGGCATAAACTCTTTACCCAAACCCGGAATTTTATGAGAAACTGCGACATAAACTCGGTTGGCCCTGACGCGCTCCGGCAACCAACCAAATGTTCGATCAAAACCAAGCCAGATGGACAGCCCAAAAAGCACAATCACCAGTGGCAAAGAGAGAAACAATAACTTGTGATTTAAACTCCAGCGTAGCACTGGCGCGTAAATAAGTCGATAGCACCAGAAAAACAACAGCAATCCAGAAATTGGAGTCGCCACCACCATAAAGTTTTTGAAAAAACCTGCGCCCGGCCCCAGCGGAGACCATTGATTAGTCAAAAAAACCATTACAATCAACACCGCGAGAAGATTAGCAGAAATCAAAACATACTTCTGAACGCCTTTGGGAATGCGTTCAGCGAAAAGATGATAAAGCGAAAAAGACACAATGATGACACCAACCCACCAGAAAGTCACTATTCCCAAAATGATTCCAGCGATCACAAAAAGACTCAATACACCTTGCCTGAGTCTATTCGATTTAATATTAATCGAGAATAACAGATGTGCAAAAGCAGGAATTATGGTCAGAGCCACGATTACCGAAGCCGCCAGTGCAAAGGTCTTGGTAAAAGCTAATGGTCTGAACAATTTCCCTTCAGCCCCAATCATGGTGAATACAGGTAAAAAACTCACTACCGTGGTTAAGACTGCGGTTAAAACTGCAGTACTAACTTCGCTGGTCGCTCGATATATCGCATTGAAAGTTCCTTTGCCGGGTTTGTTCTCACCCAAATGTCGAATGATATTTTCACAGACAATTATTCCCATATCGACAACCGTACCGATGGCAATAGCAATTCCTGAAAGAGCAACAATATTCGCATCCACCCCAAAAACTTTCATAGCAATAAAACAGATCAAAACGGCCATCGGCAACGTGATGGAGATAACCATTGAACTTCGTAAATGCATCAACATTATCAAAATCACAATAACTGTAACCATGATCTCTTTGACCAGAGCTTTGTTCAATGTACCAAGAGTCTCATAAATCAATTTTGTTCGATCGTAAAACGGCACGATGGTTACTTTGCTCAGAGTGCCCCAGGATGGGCGTTTATCCGGTTTTATGTTTTTAAAAAAACTGACTAAGGCTTTTTGATTAAGTTTACCCTCTTCAGTGAAAGCCACAAAGCCGTTACTCTTAGCATATTCGCGGAGCTCTTTGGTGCTGATTTGGTCATAATCAACCACTATTTTCTCCGGGAGTCCAGGAGTTATTTCAATTATTTTTTCTTTAATGTGTTTAATCGCGGCTAACGGATTATCGCCATAGCGAACCACCGCGACACCACCAACTGCCTCAGCGCCATCGCGGTCCAACGCACCACGGCGCAATGCTGGACCTAAAACCACGTTTGCAACATTTTTAATATAGATGGGAGTATTGCCAACCACCTTGACTACAGTTTTCTCGAGATCTTCAACGTTTTTAATAAAGCCTAGACCACGAATCACATATTCAACTTTATTGACTTCAATCGTTCGCGCACTGACATCAATATTCGACTTTTGGACTGCGTTGAAAACATCCTCCAACTTCACATTATAAGCGCGTAAGGCATTAGGCATTACGTCAACCTGATATTCCTGTACAAATCCACCAACCGACGCGACCTCGCTAACGCCCTCCGCACCCAACAACGCGTACCGAACATACCAGTCTTGAATAGAACGAAGTTCATGTAAATCCCATCCGCCAGTCGCTTTTTCATCAGCATCTCTACCTTCAAGCGTGTACCAATAAACTTGACCTAAAGCAGTAGCGTCCGGCCCCAATGCCGGTTGCACATTCTCTGGCAACAGACCCGCAGGAAGACTGCTCAATTTCTCCAAAACCCTGGAACGTGACCAATAAAAATCTATATCATCTTTGAAAATGATGTAAACCGTAGAGAAGCCAAACATTGAATAGCTTCGCACCGTCTTGACGCCAGGAATACCCAACATTGAAACCGTTAATGGGTATGATACTTGATCTTCAATATCTTGCGGCGATCTCCCCATCCATTCGGTAAACACAATCTGTTGATTTTCGCCAATGTCTGGAATAGCATCGACAGGAACTGGATCGCGTGGAAAACCTTTGAGATTCCAGTCAAAAGGTGCCACCATGATTGCCCAACCGATAATAAAAGCAACCACAACAGCAACTACAAATTTATTTTTCATGCAGAAAAATATAATCTTGTCCAGTGCCGTTTTGGGTACTGGATCGGAGCTATTGTTGTTTGTTTTATCTATTTTGCCGTTCATTTGCTAATCTCTTCAACTTGTTCGCCACACTTCAGCATCACGTCGCCAAAGTAAGAATTAAGAATATCAGGATTATCCTGTAACCAATAAGCACCTTTGTTGTTGAACGCCATCGGGCAATGAAATCTAAATATAGTTTTTCCAGCAGTGCCAAAATGCTGAATCAAATTATATACAGACTTAGAGAGAATCTCGAACTGCTCTCTGCCGACAGTTACATCTTTGGTTTCATGTATGCCAACAGCGGCGGTAGCGATTAATTGTTTCAAGCGACTCCACTGTTTCAGCGCATCTGGCGACATGTCATGATTATGAATACTTTCGAGCAATCCAGTTAGTTTTTCAGCATTGACTCGGGCATCGGCAAAATCATCCTTCGCCAGTGCTTGCTGAATGGCAAAATAGCTGGTATAAAGTTGGGCTAACTCTTTTTTAAATAGCGGAGTTATGCCATGTTTTTTAGGTACAATATCCGACTCGCTTACTGCAGTGGTTTTCGTTGCAGGTTGTTCAACTCCCATCATGCTCGGTTTCGCCTGAATCTGCAAAGCACTATCAATTTTAAAATTACCGTTGACAACGACTTTATCGCCAGCTTTAAGCCCTGATTTCACCACATAATAATTCCCGGCTCGAGGACCTAATTCGATGGTTTGTCCATAATAATGGCCCGGTTTATCGTTTACATATACGACTGCACGTTCTCCCGTAATCAATGGCGCTGATGCCGGTATTACTAGTGGAATCTGATTATCTTCTGCGCTGACATAGCCCAAAGATTCGGCAGTCACTAAGGGCATACCGCAGTTATCGCATTCACCAGCTTGGTCTTTGATAATTCCTGGATGCATCGGACAGATCCACTTACCGACCAAGTCAGGCGCGATCGCTTGTCCAGACTGAGCAATCTGAGCATGAACCGTCGCATTGACAAACATATCTGGTTTCAATTTTCCAGACGGATTAGCGGCATTTATCCGCAACTTGACGGTTCTGGTTTTCGGATCCAAAAATGGATCAATAAAGGAGATAGTGCCTTCAAATTTCTCTGCTGGATGTGACATCGTGGTAAAGGTTACTTTTTGTCCATAATGAAGCCACGACAGATCAGATTCATAGGCTTCGAGCATGATCCAGACTTCAGATAAATCGGCAATTGTAAATAGACGATCGCCAGTTTTAAAATATTTGCCCTCAATCGCGTTTTTTTGAATTACAATCCCTGAAATAGGCGCGTACAAGGTTACAAGATCAACCACTTTTCCCGTCTCTAAAACGGTTTGGATATTAGTTTCAGTTAATCCCCATAGCTTCAATCTTTTGATTACCGAATTGAGAATATTTCGTTCATCAACACTTCTCCGCGTTGTTGCCCCAGGAAATTTATTATCATCTGAGTTGGAACTGGTTTGCAATATTTTTTGAGCTTGCGCTGATTGCAACAATTCTTTTTGCGCAACATAAAGATCGGGACTGTAGTAACCAACCATATGGTCGCCTTTACGAACCGCAATCCCAGTATAATCGACATATAAAACATCAACCCGGCCGGGCATTCGTGCAGTGATATGAGCAATCCTTGACTCGTCATAATCGACCACACCAACCATTTTAATTAACTTTTGCACTGATTTACGTTCGACTGGCACGGTTTCAACTCCGGCTAGTTTTTGCGCCCTGGGTGAAAGCGTTAATTCGGCGGTCTGATCATCTCGGTTATCCGCAGCATCTGTTTTAACTGGGATCAAATCCATGAAACAGATCGGACATTTCCCTTGCTTGGGCTGCCTGACCTGCGGGTGCATAGAGCAAGTCCATGAAGTTGAGGTCGCATTTCCCAGCGTTGCGTGCGAATGTTCAGAATCTTGCGATTTTTGAGCTGCGCCCATAGACTTTGAGCGCAAATTGCCAATTACTACACCAGCCAGCAGCGCAGCGACCACTATGCAGACGATTTTCCAGTGTTTTATTATTGAACGAATATTACTCATAACGCCACGTCCCATATTTTATTATACAATTTTATCATCATCAAACAATAAACTATCATTTCGATATTCAATATAACATGTAAATCTAAAAAAGCAAAACGTCGATCAACAATAAGACTGAGAAGAAAGATCATCTACATCAAATATTATCTGCATTCCGAATGTAAACATATTATCTAATTTAATCTCTAAATTCACGCGCGCATAATGCGCGCGCTAATTACAATGCTCATTTACGTCCGATCAGCTGATCCAATTCTTGAAGTTTTTGTGGTTCAAGTTCCAGTTCCGTTTCTGCCAACACTCCGAATAAATTAAGATTAATCTTCGCGCAAGCTTCCATTACCTCTAGGCGATCAAATGCTTCGAGCAAACTATTGCCTAAAGCAAGCGCGCCATGATTGCGCATCAATAAACAATTCGTGCCGTCCGCGACTCCTGCGGCTACCGCGTCTGCCAATTCACGGCTACCGATACAGTGATATTCCGCCACCGCGATATTGCCCAATATCAGATATGATTCCGCTAACAATTTGGTATTCAGAACCTTTGACGAAGCGGCAAAACTGGATGCCCCAACTGGATGGGCATGAACAATCGCCGTAATATCTGGACGTGTTTTATAGATCGCTAAATGCATCTGGTTTTCAATCGACGGTTTAAAAGGATCGCCAAGCATGTTGCCATTTAAGTCCATAACCCCGATCTGTTCGCCGGTTAAGCGCCCTTTATCCAGTCCAGAAGGGGTAATGAGAATTTGATCGCCGTCCCGAACTGAGATATTGCCGCCGCTGGTCGTGGTCAAATTTTGAGTGTATAATCTGCGCATGAAATATGCGATTTCGTCTTTAAGTTCATTCATAGTTACCGCCTTTGATCTTGAGGAGTTGAAACAATTTCCAAACAATGTACTTGAATTATGCGACATTCCAAATTTCGGGAAATAGCATATTTCCATTGTTGAGTGGGGCTATATCATGAATTTTAATATTTTGAGCTTGAAAAAAAGTTTAACAAATGCACATTAATGAATAATTTATTGAGGAGGATATTGTGATGCGTAAACTTTGTATTGTTATTGTAGCTTCTTTTATGATGGGATTATTGTTGAGTGGTTGCCAAAGCGAAAAAATGGAAAATATTCCAAACGGCTTCCTAGCCTCCAGCGATACCGCGCTTAAAGTCGCGCGAGTTTACCTCGAACCGATCTATGGATACGAACGAATTAAACGCCAGGAACCATTTTACGCAATTATTAAAAATAACCTTTGGATAATCCAAGGTACAGTTCCAGAAGGTGGCATCGTCCAACCTATTAAAATTATTCTGGAACGCTCCAGTGGACGCGTTGTTTCGGTTAGCCCTGTCGTTGATTTTAGCAAACCCCAACGGCCGACACTCTAAAAGATATGTCTTATCCGAAATCGTTTCGTAAATGGCGCCGCGTATGGTTACCATTGATTGCCGTTATTGGATTTATACTGATTTATGCTCTTATGGTCAACGGCATCACCATTATGGTCAACGCCGGTTATCCAATCGCTCTTTATCCACCCTCTCTTAAGAATCCTCAACATAATGCAACTCCAGCTCATCAAGCAAATTTTCTTGTGAATACCAGCCACCGCACTGTTTGTCCCGGATTACTTTATTTTCATCGGACCTTCCCGACAAACACGCTAGTTATCTCTTTGAACAACTCAGCAAGCGCCACCAATATTGCAAAAGCTCAAATTACCGAGTTAAAGATCATTTTTTCCGATGGACGTGAAGAGATTTATGCCTCCGCCGAAAAGCCCTTGATTAAAAATACAAATGGAAAAACCGCTGAGTTTAACATCAAAACGGCAGCTCTAAACAAAGCAAATATTACAATTCAGTGCAACGGTTTTTTTGAATCTTATTCAGGAGAAAAGACCTTATTTCGTATTTTCCGCAACATGAAGTACCGCAGTAAATTAAAGTTCCAATTCAAGCAGAAGTGAGTTGAGGAAAAGGGAACGTGGGAACGTGGGAAACCACAAAGCACAAAAATAAGACACAAAGGGAAAAACGAGAAAAAGGAAAACTTAACGCGAAGAATTTAAGGAGACATAACTCGCGTTATAACTTGTCGTTTGAATTAGCGCGTGCGAATTAAGTAATCACTTCCCACGATTATTGTAGTAAAAACTCCCTAAAAACCCAAAACTAGGATTGGGGTTTTGCGTTCCCTGTAAAACACTTCCCGCACATATTTGTAACCATTTTTAGCCATGTCACATGACATAGCGTGCCATCTTTGGACAAAAACTCTCCTCCACCTCTTGAAACTCCGCTTCTCATTCTCGTCTCTTTCGTGGTTAGATCCCCTCATCCAATTCACCTAGCAACAATGTTTCAAGAATTCAGCCAATCCGTGGAATTTCTCAAGTTTTCTTCCTCAAAAAGTATAGCTAAAATGACATTTATAATTTACGGCAGATAGCAAAACATGACAATCCAGAAAGTTGAATTTTTAGCTTGCGGCACAACAGCCCCAATTGAACATCAGCAAGA
Organism: Lentisphaeria bacterium UBA7640; assembly: GCA_002483765.1. Lineage (GTDB taxonomy): Bacteria > Verrucomicrobiota > Lentisphaeria > Victivallales > Victivallaceae > UBA7640. Next base: position 40,235 of record DLIO01000114.1, read on the forward strand.
AGGACTTTTAGCGCCAACTTGTTGAAAACATTATTCGTCTCATTAAGATTTTTTCGCTTGGAATCGTCTTTACTGTCGAAAAATATTTTTTGAATTAAGCGCGGTAGTAACAGTGAAAAAAATAAATACCCTGACTCTTGAATCTCAAAACCAGAATTTTGTAGCAGAGTTACTAGTTCTTTCCGTTGATAACGCTTGACATGACCAAGCCATCGGTCATGACCAGAATAAAGCGCCTGATAAGCAGGTACCGAAACCAGTAAACTTCCGCCAGAAGAAAGATTTTGCTTGGATTCAAGCAAAAACTTTTCGGCGTCCGGAATGTGTTCAATCACATCGAGCATTAGTATAAGGTCATACTTCCCAGAAGTTACAAATTCTTTTGGATCACTGCTAACCTGGATATTTGCTGCCGAAAAATGAGCATTAATCTGAGCGGCTAATTCGTCACTTAATTCCGGATCAAAGCCACAAATCAGACTCTTGGGGTAGAGTTCGACTAGTTTTTCTAATGTGACGCCATCCCCACAACCAACATCTCCAACTTTAGTAGCATTTGGAACGTAACGCTTTAGTATGTTACCGAAAAAAACGGTTTTCGCTTGTTCCCAGAAGTGTCTGCGGTTCAACGGCATCAAGGTGTCGAACTCTTTTATATCCATAAAATAACCAATTTTGATTTGATCCCTTTTGTCCTTTCCTTAAATTATACGCAGTACCCTTTTTTTCAAATATCTCAAAAGAACTAAATTCTGAGGAGATGGAAAATATATCTAATGACCTTTTGGCCACCAGCGATACCGCGCTTAAGCCGCGCGAGTTTACCTTAAACCGATCGATCAATATGACCGGATTAAGCACCAAAAATATTTTAAAATTATCTTCTCCACCGAAATCAAAGGACGAATTTTGACCAAATTGAGTTTCAAAAACTTAATATTGAATAAAAGCGGCCAACAGAAACAGTTATCTCGGACTGCAGCCTGATAGCTGACGGCTTCTAATCTGTTTTCACATAGATTTATCCACTAATCTTGATAAAGATCCCAATATTTATATTTTCTCATTATAGTGTCTTGACATTTTAATTTTTAATTGTATAATATGTATATACAAAACAACAAAAGGTTTTTTGATGGGTACAATTCATAAATATCTGGAAGCACAAATACGGGATCGCATTTCAACCATGGACAATGGTGAAAAGCTTTCCACTGAAGCTGAATTGTGTTCAGAATTTAAAGTTTCACGGATGACCGTCAATAAAGTTTTGCGCGTTATTGCCGACGAAGGATTGGTAAAACGTCACCGCCGCCGCGGTACTTTTATAAACAAAAAAAACAATCCCAAACATGATATCCCATCAAATGCTGCTGGCTGGCTCGAAGAAAGTAATTTCGGAGAGTCGATATTCAGCACCAAAGTCAAAACTATTACTCTTAATATTAGCGAATATCGCTATCAGTTTATTCGACCAGTGTGGGATGAATTAGTGGCAGCGTTTCACCAAGAACACAAAAAAAACAGGCTGGAAATTATTGACGGAGAAGACGCTGACGTTATCTGGGCTTCAAATCGGCGCGATATGTCAATGCCATCTATTGACAGTTTCAACAATTCTCAAGAAGCCGTTGAAGCCATCAGCAGTTTTTGCCAGCGTTCAGACTATTTTAATGCCGCGTGGCCGGAACTCGATAGAAAAAATCTGGCAGGATGTCCGTTTACCATGAGTACCAGTGTTTATGTCTGGAATAACCAACTGATGAATCGTCTGTTCCCAGATATGGATGGAAAGGTGCCTGAATCGTTAATCAAATTTTTCCTCAATAATGATCTTTGGCGCGCCGCTGATTTTCCACCAGTTGCTTCATATATTTTCTGCCCTTTGATTATGACCCAATGGGCTGCCGAAGGCGTCCTCAAATTAGACAACAAAAATTTTGAATTTGAGCCAGACAAAACCATTGATTATTTAGAGTTTAATCGCTTGATGTTTAACCGCACCAGCGAAGTTAACGACAATGTCCCTGTAACCGAAATCAACGATGTGATGAAATTATTTATTGATGGTAAAATCCTGGCAATGAATACCTTTTCGCCGACTATATCGGTGATCCCGATCCAACGAAAACGCGAATTCTCAGTCAGTAGTGCTATTGTGGGGAAAAATGCCCCAACCGTGTCAGTATATATGGGAATTGGAAGAAATTGCGATGATTTTAACGCAGCAGCTAAGACTATTGCATTCTTTTGCGGACCGATTGCTCAGCGGATTATCGCAAAATATCAAGCCAATATTCCAGCTCGGCGTGAAATTGCATTTTCAGAAGAATTCCTGGACAATGCGCCATGTAATATGAAACAGGTGGTAACCATGCTTGATAACGCAGACGATGTAATCGACCAACAACATTATTATATTGATGGATTGCGCTATTCAAATGCACTCGGAATGTACATTTCAGGGAAGATGGGGTTGCCTCAATTGAGGAAAATCCTTAACATAAAAACTGCTACAAATAAGGAGCAAAAAGAGATGAAAAAGATCACAAGAAAAAATTGTAAGTCGTTGGGCTTCACGTTGATAGAACTCCTCGTAGTAATTGCGATCATCGCAATTCTCGCCGCAATGTTGTTGCCAACATTGAATAAAGCACGAGAAAAAGCACGTGACATCAAATGCGCAGCCAATCTGAAACAGATCGGTAGCGCACTGCATCTTTATGCTGGAGATTATGGTGATTATGTGTTTAATTGTCCTCTTGATTATGGTGACGGTACAGTTGCCAGTTATGGAGGTTCGGTTTATGATGCGCGTGGTATTCAGGGCTGGGATGCAACTTATGCAAACAAATATTGGACGGGACAGTCGTTGCAATATCTCAAGAATCCTAAAATATTGCTTTGTCCTAGCGCACAAAAATTTGGCGATGGTACTGGCATGTTTACGGAAGCTGCATTTAACGCCTATGGACGGCTTAGCTACGCCATGAATGGAAAACTGGCCGCGGAAGCATCTGGTACGCTGGAAAATGTTATTCGGCAAACTGCGAAAATTGGAAGAATACGTAACCCGTCTTCGAAAATAGCATTTTCAGAATATTACCGATATACTACTCGTTCCTATCTGCTTCCTCACCGCAATAGTACCGTCCTCCAAATTCCATTAAGATGGTATTTAAACATGGTGCATAGCGGTGGCACTTCTGGGAATAATGGTATGATTGATGGTAGTGTACGCTCTTTTCGTCTTCAAGAATTAGTTTGGAAGAATTTTGATATTGAAAATCCTTAGGAGACAATATCACTAGGAAGGACTTTACTCTGTAATATATTATAAAGTGAAATTTCCAATAACACTTTAAGGAAATCAAGAAAGAGACAACAAATATTTTTGAAGTCGTGTTTTTTTAATATTAACGGTTAAATTTTTAGGAGAGAAGAAAATGAAAAAGTTTTTTGTAGCGATTTTAGTGGCATTTATGACTGTCACGTTACCAGCTGTCGATTCAATAATCGAACGTTTTGATAGTTTGCCTGTTCAAGGTGAAATTGGAGAGGGCGGAGTTTTAGAAGCTTCAACCGGACTTGAGAAAGGCGCGTTGAAAGCCACTGGTTTAAACAAGTCTCTGCAGTATTTTTATAGCTATAAAAATTCTGTAAAACCAGGAGAAGAATATTCTTTTAGTTTCAATTATCGCACTACTCCCAAAATGTCCAATGGCTCTTTTCTTGCACTAGTGGTATTCGATCCACTGCGCGGGGCTAAAGCACCATCAAGCTTATATTTCAAAATGCCAAGCAGTAAGGATTGGCGACATAGTCAGTTCAATTTTACAGTGCCAGAAGGTACCAACCAAGCAAGAGTTCTTTTTCGAATGGCTGGAGTTCCAGAGAGTGAAAGTGTATGGATAGATCATTTTCGTTTTGGACAGGTCATTGATGGCACTGCAAAAGGAGTTGATTTAACCAATTTTGAAACAACTTTTGATGACTGGAAATTTGATCGGCATCTAGTTTTTGAACACTTCATGATCAAGAGCGGGCGAGTAGTTACTGACTGGCGTAATGCAAAGGTTGGAGAGGCATTTTTTGAGGCACATGGTAATGACGAAAAAATGCAATATGCACTCTATATTGACAACATCCGAGCCAAACCTAAGCACGAGTATATTTTTGAAGCATGGTTTCAAGCGACCGACAGTTTCGCCTACGCTGCCAATGGCATTCTGATATTCTTCTATAAAGATGCTGACAACAAGGCGATTGGACAATCAAGGTATCACATTCGTCCTACTAAAGGTGAATGGAAAGAACTTATCCATTCATTCACCACTCCTGAAAACTGTGCATTTATTGATATTGGGCTGAATCTGCGTAACCAACCAGCCAGTTCGACTGTGCGGTTTGACCACATTCGTTTCAAGCAGGGAGAGGATAAACTTTATACTCGCTATGAAATTGATCCTGATACTCAGAAAATGGCTGTAATTAACGCACTAAGCGGGAGTCTTTTGGCTGAAAATGTCAAGGAAGCGGTCATTACAATTAAAACTGATGCCGGCGATAAAATCGGTTCTTTCCCCGGAAAAATTGGTGAATCAGCAGTAATTGATCTCGCCTCATTCAAAGATGGAGTGTATACTCTGGAGTCTGAAATTGTTTTCAAGGATGAAACTTCGATTAAGAGTGAAACTAAGAAATTTGGCGTATTTAATAAGCCTGACTGGCTAAATGATTTGGGTATTCAGCGCCCTGAAGCTCCCGCACCTGCACCGTGGCGTGACCTAAAATTTAAGGACGGCGTGGTTACCACTTGGAATAACGCAATTAAGTTCAATGATAGACTTCAATTGCAGCAAATCGCGATGCTAAATGATAAGAAAATCATGAATAAGCCCTTAAGTTTCGAGATTAATCAAAAGAGTATTTTTACTAACGGGGTCAGTGCAACATGGCAAGCGCAGCCAAGTTTGGTAAGTGGTATCTATCCAATTCAAGGTGAAGGTTGGACAGGTGAATTGAAGCTATCAGTCGATTACAGTGGTTTTATCCGTTACACGCTTAAGATCACCGCTCAAAAACCGATAGTCTTAAATTCCGGTAGTTTGAAAACCTCGCTTGAGTCCGTCGACTTTATAAATCGTAACGACGGTACTTGGACAGACATTGGGGCTGTAGATCTGAACCGCCAAAAAAGCTATGCCACCAAACATTTGTACAATGATATTATGTTTGGCAGTCTAGATACTGGGTTACTATTCTATATCCCTAAAATATATCCGGCAACCACTACTGACTTCGATAGCGATTGTATTGTTGCCAATAAAGATGGTAATTTCGAGTTGAATTTTATCCAAGCCCCGCTTAAGCTTGCCTCTGGTGAAAGTCATATTTTTGATTTTGCAGCTACTCCTTATCCAGTACGTCCGGTGGAAAATAATTGGCGTAAATTGCGCTTCCGTGCGGGGAAAAATAGCAACTTTGATTTGGTTTGGCAAACTTCTTCAATGATGAAATACTGTGGTAGCCTGATGGAACAAAGTGACGATAAGGCTAGTGGCGAATATTTAAAAAGAGCTACGGAGTATCAAATGGTTTACCAGATTCCGACCTATATCCTCGAAAGTATTCCTCAGTGGAGTTATTTTGCTAAAAAATGGCGTGGTCAGCCAGCCCGTGCCTATGATATGGGCGATTTTGGGCCTTTACCTAAAGGAGATTTTAGAGAACGGACTTGGACTGATCTCTACATCAAAAATATGGTTGATTCACTGAAAAGTGTTCCGTGGCCTGGCGTTTATTACGACTGCTTCAGTGGGGATATTTATACCTCCAATGGAGAGAAATATATGCCTATTTTTGAGCTACGAGATTTTCATGAACGAGTGTACAATGCTCAGCGTCTTGATAATCCTAAATCGTTGACGATGTCGCATTGCAATATGGTTGGAACCTTGATGACTTTTTCCAACGTGTTTCTGACTGGTGAACAACAACGCGGGAAGTTCTTGACTTATAAACATTATCAGGACTTTATGACTCTCGATTGTTTCCGTTATGAAACAACCACAAATGTCGGTCCTGATTGTATGCTTTTACCGCAATATCGCCATAAGGAAAATGTTGAGGATCCTAAACTAACTGCACATATCATGGGTATGGCAACTCTTCACAACTTGATGATCTATCCTAATTTTATTGTTAAGGAAGTTGAACTTGCTATCCGCGACCGGCAGTATGAAATGGGAATGCATGATGCGGAATTCTATGGTTACTGGTTGCCTAATCCAGACGGCATGTCAACCAGTGATCCTGAAGTTAAAGTCAGTTACTGGAAGACACCACGCGGTTGCTTTGTCACCGTATTTAACAATAAAAAAGATACGGTAGAATTTGAGTTTAAAACTAATTATCTTCATCAAACTGCTGAGTTATTCGAGCCAGCCAGTGGAAAAGTAACCAAACTAGAAAAAGGAACAAAAATAAAACTTGAACCTTATCGTCCTAGTTACATCACGCTAAAACAGTGAAAGAATTAGCGCGCGCATAATGCGCGAGCTAATTTAAAGCTTGAATTATGGAATGCGGACATTATGTCCGCATTCATTTTTTTATTCCTTGGATTAAATCAGGGCTGGTGTTTTCACGAAGCTAAGAAGATCAGTGTGCCTGATAGTTTTGAATGGGAAAGCTCATGAAATATTCACGCAAAATATTGGATCTGATAATTGTCTGCAATAGTGGATCGAGAGCAAGACTGAAAATCTTAGCCAAATAGTAGTGATGAAGAAGCCAAGGAAATACCTTCACGGATCATAAGAAAATGGCTATTAGTCATAAAAACAAGGAGCTTTAAATGTATTCATTCATAATATCATTGTTGTTAATGGCGGGAATGCTATTGCAGGCTGATGAAATCGGAGCTATCACTGCACCTCGTCCACTAGCGCCCCAAATTATTTTAGGTATTAACGGCAAGCCCTCAGCTTCTATTGTTTACGGACTAGAGGACAAAACGACGGCAGAATTTATTTGCAATGAGATGTCGCAGAAGTTTGGAGTGAAATTATCATTAATAGCAGATACGGATAAAAATATTATCACTGCAAAGGAAAACCTAATTGTATTGGGTAATCTTGCATCAAATCAATTTTGTGCTTATCTCTATTGCAATTTGTATACTTTTGAAGACCGTTATTTCCCAGGCGGTAACGGCTATGTGCTTAGAACACTATTGAATCCACTCGGTACAGGTAGCAACATTGTCGCCTTGGGAGGTTCAACTCCTGCAGGAACCAGAAGAGCTTCAGAGGTTTTTTTACAAAAAGTTATTGAGCAAAACGGGGAATTTTTTATCGAGCCACAGTTGGTGGTGAAATGGGGTAAAGATTTTAAGGGAACTAATTATTTCCCATATCGTATGACCGCTGGTCGAGGTCCCTTAGAGTTTGCTGTGAAATATCTACGTACTGGCGATAAAAAATATGCAGAGCAGTATAAGGCAGAACTCTTTAAATATTTCAACAATACTCTTCATCTATTTTCTTATTATTCTTCAATGCTTTGGGATGTAATGGAGACTAGTGGCGTGTTTAATGATGCTGAAAGGCTCGGAATAGTGCAAAAAGAGCTAGAATTTATGCGTGGAAAAGAAGGATATGATTTCTTTTTCTTTAATTATTATAAACCAGAAAGTCATCTTCGCGAACCTCAGAAATTTTATAACCGAGTTCTTGGTAATCATGTGACCCGTGCAGGAGTGGGTTTTTATTTCGGCTATCGATATTTTGATAAATATTATAAAAACGAAATCCCAAAAGCAGAACTTAAAACTTGGTGGATACTACTGGATAATCTCTGGAGCTCATTCTTCAAAAGCTATCGTAATCTTGATGAATCTTTTACGCAACATGGTTTCGGAGGTTCTTTAGATAATACACTAGTAATAGGGCTTGCGGAACCAGAACTAAGTAAATCATTTTTTGACAATGAGCTGGGAAGGAAGATGGCGGATTATGCCTTTACTCACGTCAATAATATGGGAAAAATGCCAATAGTTGGGGATAGTGCTGGAATTGCAGGGCCATCTAATTTATTTTCAAAACTCGCCTATGCTTATAATGATGGACGCTATTTGTACATGGCGCAAAAAACTGGTGATGGTGCAATCTCTACCGACGAACCAATCAGAGGATTTGTAACGGATTTAGAACCAGTTGTTCCGCACAAACATCTTGGTGCATACGCGGTAAAGCCACACTCGATATGGCCAGAAAAACCTGAAGTTAATTCTTTTGATAAACTTTCATTTCGTGGAGGCTTTAATGTTCTTGATCCATATTTGTTGATTGATGGTCGAGGTGGACTTTCCCATTCTTATATGGATCAAAACACAATTGCTGAATATTCTCAAAATGCTCAAGTGTGGGTGTGTCAGCCTGACGAATTTTTCTATTCCGGTTTGGCAGATCACAATGCTGCCAGTTATTTTTATAACGGCCTTGCTCCACAAAAACTCCCTCAACAGGCAAAGCTCGCGAAACTATCTAATAGTAAAAATTTCTCCTATTCTCATACTTACCTCCCTGATTATGGCAATGCGACTTGGCATCGTCATGTCTTGCATTTCAAGGATCGGGGTCCTTTTGCGGTAATAGATTTGCTGGTGCCAAAATCACCCGGCGATTACTTGGTCAATTTTAACTGGCATTTTTTGGGCAATGGAAAAGTTAAAGATCAAAATAGTTATTACGGGCAATGTACTGTTGGCAAAAATGAGACTGGCTTTTTCTTAACTTATCCAACATCAACAGATAGCGTGTTTGAATATCGTGATTCAAAGCGTAAGAAGTTTATGGAAAAATCATATATTTTGCCTGCTGAATTGGAATTCATTTCACTTGTACTGAATAAGAAATCGACAGGTACTCCAATTGGTATGTTGACTTTGCTTTCCGCTTGGCGTATCAGCAAAGACACGACGCCGACGGTTAAGCAAATTGATCAGACTTGTTATTGGATTAAGTTCAACAATCAAAGTTTTTATATAGTTATGCCATTGCCTGGAGAAAATAATTATAAAAATGATAAAATTAAAGTGGTTGCCGATTTTGTGGCTTTTTCTGATAAAACAATGTTCTTAGTGAATGCGACCCAAGTAATAATCGACCAGCGTGAAGTTTTCAAAAGCGAAAAACCTTTTACGGGAGAAATTATACTAGATGGCTTGGATTTGGACAAGTTATCTGCCGAAAGTACTGTCTCCAAAGTTGCATCTTCACCTGTGGCAACACTTCCCGTTGTTGGAGAAATTATAAAATCGGTTAACGTTGAATCTGGAACTAAACTGTTAAAAACAGCATCAGGATTTGTTATTGGCACAGCAGAAGGAAATATTGTTCACTTTGACTCGAAGTTACAAAAACAAAATTCATTTAAGGCAGAAGGTGAAATTTTAAGTCTAATCAGCAGTAATGATGAAGGAATTATAGCTGGCTCTGCAAGTGGAAAATTATACCGTTTTGACTCAAACTTAAAGATGAAATGGCAGGTGACTATTCCACAAAATAACTGGTATGCTTTATGGTATAGTTTGGGAGGCCCGCAAGTTAAAACTCTATTTACTACAGGATTTAATGGGGAATCAATAATTTTTGCAGGAATGGGCGACGCAACGCTTCAAGCTGTAAGTGATGACGGAAAATTGCTATGGAATAGAATATTAGAGTATGGGATACCTTGTGAACTTATCGCGGGTGATTTCAGAGGTAAAGGTACAGAATTGATTGCTGGAACAGGTATAATTTCATCAACACCTGAGATGTATGTCGTAACCCCTGCTGGCAAAATCATGTTCAATAGCCGAGCACAAAACTCTGGTGCTGGCACGGGAATTACTTTGCTGAGAAAAGTTGATGACAAACTACTAGCGGGAACTTCTTATGGGACTTTAGGATTATACAGAATAAATAAAGATAGCTTAGGGACAAAAGGAGCTATTCATAAAATTTGGGATATTAGTCTAGGACGAAAATTGAATGGAGCAGCAATGTTCTCGCAAGCGGGAAAAACAATAATTGCAGCAATCTCTGATTCAGGATTTATCAATGCCTTTGATATGCAAGGCAAACAATTGTGGTTTACAGATTTGGATCATCCGGTAAAATTAATCAAAGGAATCCCTGACAAAAATGAATTGATTGTGGTGACCTTGAAAAATATATTCATTATAGATACTGATGGTATAAAACTCGCTGTTCAGGAGATGCCTGAAAACGTAATTGACTTTTCAATCGCTAAAGCTGATGGTGAAACGTTCATAACCATATTAACCGAGGATAATATAATACAATTGCGGTTATCTTCAGCAAATTGTATCACTCGCATAGGTGAATAAGTTTTCTAAATTAAATCCAGTGAACATCAACTGGACCAGTTACCAGTATTTCTGCACAACTTTCATGAAAGAGGTTGGTGAAAACATCCGAAGCTTTAAATCAGGGCTTCGGCGACTAGGTCCCAGAAGTTTAGACCATGTTTGGTTAGTTTGATTTGATTTTCAGTGACCTTAAACAGATTCCGTACTGGTTGTGGTAATACGTTTATCGTCGCGGTCAGCTCTGCCCAGGAACGTAAACAATACTTTAGAGTGTAGACTCTTTCCCATTGTTCGCGTTTCCAGCCAGCGACAGTGCGCAGGCCGATTGAAAATATTTCATTAATCCGAGCCTCCGACGCGATAATGTCGAGCTCGGCCGCTTGGTCTTCGAGCCATTCTGATAACGAATAAACCTGAGTCCAGCGGTCACGTCCGTTGAACGAAGACGCTGCGGGACCGAGACCGAGATAACGACCTCCGTACCAGATATTGCGGTTGTGACGACATTGGTTTTCGTCAGCGGCATAGTTTGAAATTTCATAACGTGGCATTCCGGCTGCGGATAATATTTTATTGGCAGTGTTCCACATTTTAATACTGAGTTCGTCATCAATTGTATTGTTTTCACCCAAACGTGCTACCAAAGCAGTTCCTTCCTCTATGCTCAAGTTGTAACATGAAACATGGTCGACTCCTGATGCGATGACGCGATTGAGATCACTTTCCCAATCTTCCAAAGTCTGCCCAGGAATAGCGTAAATTAGGTCGATATTGAATTTTAAGTTCGGCACAGCACGAATGCATTTGATGGCGGAATTAATGGCTTGATCGGAACAGCGACGCCCAAGTTTTTCTCGCAGCTGGGGATTAAACGTTTGAACGCCCATGCTGATTCGAGTGATATATTTTGCCAGTAACTCTATTTTTTCGCTAGAGATGGTTTCAGGATTGCTTTCAATACTAATCTCAGTATTATTGCCAGTGAATCTGCACAGGGCTTTGAATAAGCATTCGAGGTTGGCTTCACTGAGTGCGGTCGGAGTGCCACCGCCGATGAAAATAGTTTCGAGCGGCTTTTCTAGCTCCGCAGAATCTAGCTGTTCAATGATTTTATCCAGCCATTGCGTGATTTGCATATTATCGGCTGTCACGATCGAGTAAAAAGCGCAATAATCACATTTGCTGCTGCAGAATGGAACATGAATATAAAGGTTTTCACCCATTAAATGATATTTCCACAATAGGCATCAATAATAATTTCAGTCGCCACACGAGCTGCTTTTCCGGAAACCAAGGGTTCGCGGTCTTGTTCTATTGCCTCAATAAAATCTGTGATAATGGCTTCATGCCCTGTCGTATTAGTGACCGTGGCGCTGGCGAAACCACTATGCCGTTTTTCGCCGCCGGCAACACTGGGATTTTTCAGATCACCTATTTGCCATTCGGTAATGATATCTCTTTCAAGAACCAGATAACCGAGTTCAGAATGAATTGTCATACGGGCAGGAAAACCTGGCGTAGTGGCTGTCGATGCGGTAATTGAACCAATCATGCCGTCGGCGTGCCTAAACAACGCTACGCCGTAGTCCTCGCCTTCCATCTGGTGCAAAAATGTTCCCATCATGCTTACGGTTTTTTCTGGACGTCCAAAAAACCACGCATAGATGTCAATGTTGTGACAAGCTTGCTGGATGAATGGCCCGCCGCCATCGATAGCTTTATTACCTCGATATGGCGCACTATCATAATAGGCTTGGTCGCGATAAAACTTTGCCAGCAATTCGCAAGCGAAAACTCGCCCAAGCTTACCTTGTTCCAATAACTCTTTAACAATCATGTTGTCCGGCGCGGTGCGGTGTTGATAACTAACTGCCAGTTTCACATGGTTTTCGTCACATTCACGGATTGCTGTATCCATGGCAGGAATGCTGATCCCGAGTGGCTTTTCGCAGATAACATGTTTGCCGAGTCGCGCAGCAGCGACGATTCCAAGATGATGTAACCCATTTGGAGTGGTAATGATGACTGCGTCAAATGGTGTTTTAATAGATTCTAAAGATGGAGCAACCTCGATATTATCCGAAGCTCCTTCTGGGCGCTTGCCAGAACGTGATACAATGCCGACTAATTCAGCGTTGGCGATATTTTTCAAAGCTTTAACATAGGCTCCAGCAATATTGCCACTACCGACTATAATGAATTTCATATTAATTAACCTCCAATTTCAAAACAGTAACGTACAGTTTTGGCGGGCTCTTGATCTTTTTCCCATGAACGAATATAAATCGCCTCAAAAACACCCCGTCCTGCGTTTTTGCCTTTTATCACGTATCGTCGTTTTCCGGGTGCGCCAGGAATATCTTTATCGGGTGCGATATAACGGGTTTCAATAATCTCAAATACCCGTAAATCACACATATAAATGTGCCATGAATAACCTGTTGATGGATTTTCCTCCAATTCAATAGTGTAAGTTTCTTTCGGTTGTAGGAGAACCACCTCAGTGGCGGTACGGCAACCAGTCAAAAGGAGCGTTAGCAATCCGAGCATTAGAAGTTTTTTCATTTTTTAACATCTCAATAAGTTTACGGTTAATGTTATTATTTATACAATGACCTTTTTGCGGTAAAAATCAACCTGATTTTCTATGTAATAAGAGCTCCCTGCTCGCAATTCGATTCACAACAATCCGAAAATTGTTCAAAGTGGAATGATATATACGGTATAATTAGAGTTCTCCCATACCATAGTTTTTGCGGCGCCATCAAATTTTATTTCCAGAAGATTTGATTCATTGGCATCGACATATTTAATGCGGTAATGATCGTTACCATTTTGGTGCACAACAAATGCAGGGCTAACTTCAACATCGCGAAACTTCAGAAACCGTTGTTTTTGCTCCTTAAAGACCAGCTTGTTGAGTGAAGTTTTAAAACTTTCAACAACTTTGTTCTTCTCCTTCGCATCGATGTAAATATCAGCTTGAAAAAGTGGCTGAGATTCAAACGAGCAACCAGTAGACAACATAAATAACGCGACTACAACTACAATACTGACGACAATTCTTAAAAACATATTCAACCTCAATCTATAAATTTCATTTTACAATAACCTCTATCGAAGTTATGTCAATTTCAAGAGGAAATTTAGAAGGCATAAGTTGAACAAATGGAAAATCAATAAATTTTTGTGTAGAGACGAAAATAAAAATGATACTAGGGTTATGATCTTGTAATTCGCATTATCAAGCGGTAAATATGGGTAAAAATGAGAATCACGGCAAAAAAAAGACTTACGCGTTTTTATACGTAAGTCGTTGATAGTGATGGTACCCGGGGCGGGACTCGAACCCGCACACCCTAACGGATAACAGATTTTAAGTCTGTTGCGTCTGCCATTCCGCCACCCGGGCAACAAAAGTTACTGGTGTACCCGGCGGGATTCGAACCCACGACCTCTTGCTCCGGAGGCAAGCGCTCTATCCAGCTGAGCTACGGATACCTACTTTTAAAGAACTGCCACATCAACTAGCGCAAATCAATGCACCTGTTTCAATGATAATCCCTTAAAAGTTTATAATATATACTGTTTTAAAGTATTTAAAAGTCAGCCACCCAATAAATGAGGCGGTTTTATTGCATTTCACGCTAATAGACGCAAAGATGCAATTCATCAAGAGAGCCAATACAATTGAGCCGTATTATCTTGCCGGAGTTTTAAAATCGGGACGCGATGGGTTGCGGTGACGATTGTTGTCTCGTTTACGGCTACCCCTTTTGCCTCCCTTAAACTGAATTGCCGGTTGTTCTGGCCACTTTTGCTCTAGTATCTTAGAATGCCATTCAGCTTCATTTTGGATCATCAGTAACTCACGAGCATGAACATAACCTGCCATATCGATAATTCGTGCAATTTTTGATGAATTAACTAAAGCGGTTTGCAGATACAGCATACGTTCAGCTGAAAAAAACAACCGTTTAATTAGTGTATGTGGCACAAAAACCTCACGGGTCACTTGATTGATTAAGCCCGGCATTCGCGGTTGAAACTCCCAAAGAGCGCCCCGATCGCAGCCACTACGCTGTTCAATAAACGGCAAAGCAAGCGTCGCCATTGCAATCGAAACACTATCGCGAAATTTGCCTTCAACCACACGTCGATTACGGTATTCAAGCAACTTGATGGCGTATCTCATTGCTTCAGTATCCCAATTTCGATCCAAGTACGGTAGAAAAAACTTCAAGAAGCCGTATTGATGAAAAGCCGGTAATATTTTGTGGCTATAAACTCCCTTCATGATTTTTTCAAGTTCTAGAGTCATCCGTGACTGCGAAGCATGGATAATCAACGGTAATTGGCGAAACAAAGCTTCTTCGGTATCTTGTTCCATCCTGAAATCGTATTGCCCCAATAATTTCAGCGCGCGCAGCAAACGTACTGGATCTTCTTCAAAACGCAGAAGCGGGTCGCCAATGGTTCTAATCGTGCCAGATTCAACGTCACTAATACCATTGCCAGTATAATCAATAATTTTTTCATCTTCTGGATTGTAGAATAGTGCATTGACCGTAAAGTCGCGGCGCCATGCGTCTTCTTCTGCCGTTCCGTATTCGTTGTCATTAAAGATCATCTTCTCTGGCTGACTTTCAGGTTGAATTTTACCGTCAAAACGTTTATGCGAAGATTCAGGGGCTTGGCGAAACGTGCTTATCTCAATAATTTCTTTGCCATGGTAAAGGTGGACTAGCCGAAAACGTTTACCAATAATCATCGTGCGCTTGCGTCCGAAGACCTCTTTAACTTGTTCAGGACGTGCGGCGGTGGAAATATCATAATCCTTAGGACTACGATTAAGCAAAAGGTCACGAATAGCGCCACCGACAATATAAGTTTCATAACCGGCCTCATTGAGGCGTCGAACAATATCTTTGATGTAGGTTGCTACATTTAATTTTTTCTGCATGATGTTTTGTTATATCTTTTTTTGAATAATAGTATCGACAAAGTCGAGTTGTGGATTCAGTTCGGGGTAATCGGCATTATAATGCAATCCCCTGCTCTCTTTACGGCTCATCGCTGAATCAATGATGATCTCAGCCACACAAGCGATATTACGCAATTCTAGGAGGTCACGACTGACTAAAAAATCCCAATAAAATCTTTCAATTTCAGAACGCAGCAACTGAATACGTGCTTTTGCGCGCTCCAAACGGCGATTAGTACGAAAAATTCCAACGTAGTCCCACATGAAACGACGCAACTCTTCCCAGTTATGGGAAATCACGACCATTTCGTCAGAGTTTTGCGCATTACCGCAACTCCAAGCCGGACATTGATCGGCAGAACGACTGGCCACTAAACTGTCTCGATTATCCATTATATGTTTGGCGAGAAAACGCGGCACCACCAAGGCTTCAAGTAAACTATTGCTGGCTAAACGATTAGCGCCGTGCAAACCAGTGCAAGCAACCTCCCCCACCGCGTACAAACCGCGCATGCCAGTGAAACCGTTGACATCAGTACGAACTCCGCCACATGAATAGTGTTCAGCAGGAACCACTGGAATCAGATCTTTGGACATATTGATATCAGCTTCAAGACATTTGGCAAAAATATTAGGAAAACGACGTTTCAAAGTTGCTTCACTATGATGCCGAATATCGAGAAAAACACACTCCTCGCCGCGGCGTTTCATTTCGCCATCAATAGCGCGCGCAACCACATCGCGCGGCGCTAAACTTTTCATCGGGTGATAAGCATCCATAAATTCTACCATTTTTCCGCTGGCATCGCGACATTTAAGAATAGCGCCCTCGCCTCGCACTGCTTCACTAATCAAGAATGAATTAATTTTAGGGTGATATAAAATAGTTGGATGAAACTGGATAAATTCCATATTGGCAATCGGCAAACCAGCGCGGTAACACATCGCCAAACCATCGCCACAGGCAATATCATCATTACTGGTATATAAATAAACTTTGCCAGGGCTACCACTCGCGATAGTCGTGCTTATCGCCAAAAATGTTTTAATTGAGTTGCCTTGATGATCGAGAACATAAACCCCAAGACATTGATCTTCGCACTTCAAGCCGATACGACGTTTAGTAATCAAGTCTATCGCCATATGATTTTCTAAAATCTCAATATTGGGATGAGTCTGGCATGAGGCCACCAAAGCGCGTTGAACCTCCGCACCAGTCACGTCTCCGGAATGAAGCACGCGACGCTTGTGATGCCCACCTTCGCGCCCTAAATCAAGTTCGTCACGCTGGCTCGATGCGCCAAGTTCTCCACGAGTCGTAAAACGGGTTCCACGGCCAATCAGTTCTTTCAGAGCATCTGGCCCTGCTTCAATAATGGTGCGGGCGACTTCTTCATTGCACAGTCTTCCGCCAGCCTCCAGAGTATCAGCGATGTGTTCATCAAATGTATCCTGATCGTCCCAAACACAAGCAATCCCGCCTTGCGCCAATTTGGTATTACAATCGTCGAAAAGAGATTTGGTAACGACTGTAACCTTTTCGCCAGCTTCAGCCAGTTGTAACGCAGTTGATAATCCTGCCAATCCGCTGCCGATTATCAAATGGCCAACTTCGCTAACTGCTTCTATCTTCATAAAACTTGTCCGTTTAAAATTATAATTATAAAAGTTATAAATTACATCTCTTCACCGAAAATTCAACGTCAAAAACTGTATTATCTACTTGATTATAAAGCTAGTTGCGTTAGTATTCCATCATAAATTTAGTGGACATTCTGGACATGAACATACAGCAGGACTTGATTACTATTTTTATTAACTTAAATTAAGGGATGTAAAAATAATCGACCCGTAACTGTTGTTCAAGGAAATTATAATTATGTTTGGTTTTTATCGTATAGCCGCCGCCGTTCCAGTATTGAAAGTTGGTTCTACCTCATTCAATGCTGCCCAAATACTTGAACTTTACGAACAAGCCTCCTCCGAAGCTGATGCCGCTGCCGTGGTGTTCCCTGAACTCTCAATCACAGGCTACTCATGTGGCGACCTCTTTTTCCAAGAATGCCTGCTCAATGCTGCTCAAAATGAAGCTATAAAATTAGCCAAGCGCTCCAACCACACTATTATGATTTTCGGCATGCCGTTGGCTTTCCGTGATGCAATCTATAACACTGCGGTGGTTGCGCAAAATGGTACTATTCGCGGCATTGTCCCAAAATCATTTTTGCCAAATCATCGCGAATTTTACGAAAAACGCCACTTCACCTCTGGATTAAAACTAAACAATGAAATCGTGGCATTCGGCAACGAGAAAATTCCATTCGGTACCGACCTAATATTTGAATACGATGAAACTTTTTCGTTCGGAATCGAAATTTGCGAAGACCTGTGGGGCGTAATCCCACCTAGTTCCAGCCTTGCGCTTGGCGGCGCAAAAGTAATTTTCAATTTATCCGCTGGCACCGGTTTGACTGGGAAATCGGCTTATCGTCGTGAGTTATTAAAACAACAAAGCGCGCGTTGCATGGTAGCCTACGCTATGGCTTCAGCTGGAGTCCATGAATCGACTACTGACTGTGTATTCAGTGGACATTCAATGATTGCCGAAAACGGGCGACTAGCGGCTGAAAATGACCGCTTCAACCGCAAAAACAATATTATTTTTGCAGATGTTGACCTGCAACGTCTGCGTGCCGTGCGCCGTTCTAACAGCTTTTTTAACGACTGCGTCATGAATAGTAAAAAAGAGCTGCGCCGTATTGCATTAGACAATGTTGTAGTTTCACCTGACCTGAAGTTTTCACACCTGCCAGCCACGCCATTCATCCCAGACAATCCTGAACAGATTTCCGAACGTTGCCGTGAGATCGTTGATATTCAAGCGGCAGCATTGGCAAAGCGACTTGAGCATATCGGTTCAGCCAAAGTAGTCATCGGAATTTCAGGCGGTTTAGATTCTACTCTAGCACTTTTGGCAACAATTGAAGCCTGTGCCGTGCTTGAACGCCCCACCTCCGACATCATTGCGGTCACCATGCCAGGCTTCGGAACGACTGACCGAACCTACCAAAATGCGCTCAAACTCTGTTCGTGGCTTAAAACAACCACGATTGAAATAGATATAAAACCTTCCTGCCTACAACATTTTTCCGACATCGGGCACGACCCGCAACTTATTGATACCACCTATGAAAATGTTCAAGCGCGCGAACGAACTCGCATTCTAATGAATCTAGCCAATAAACATCGTGGCATTGTCATCGGCACTGGTGATTTGTCAGAGATCGCTTTGGGTTGGAGCACTTTCAATGGCGACCATATGTCGATGTACTCGATCAACTGTTCAGTGCCAAAAACCCTGATCCGCTTATTAATTACTGAAATTGCTAAAAATAGCGCTCCGGAACTGGCAAATATTCTCCGCGATATTGTCGCCACTCCAGTCACCCCAGAACTCCTGCCGCCGACTGCTGGTGGCGAAATAAAACAAGACACTGAATCACTGATCGGCCCATATGAATTGCATGATTTTTTCCTGTGGCATTTCATCAAGTATGGTACCGAACCGGCGAAATTACAATATTTAGCGGCTCACGTTTTCAAGGATAAATACGACAACGAAACCATCGCCCGCTGGCTAAAGGTATTTTTGGAACGCTTCTTCCAAAATCAGTTCAAGCGCAACTGTATGCCTGACGGCCCTAAAATTGGCTCCATCGCTTTATCGCCACGCACGGACTGGCGTATGCCTTCTGACGCTGTCGCTACCGAGTGGCTAGCTGCGAGAAACTCAACCACAGATTAAGCCAAAATAAAACCTCAAGAACCGTCCTGACAAATGATATAATTCGGCAACCTAATTCACGCGCGCATAATGCGCGCGCGAATTAAAGGCATAAGTTACGCGATAAAACATCTTCAACTGTATGCCGTGACGGCCATATTTCCTTAGGACGCAAAACTTGAATTTTCATCCCTTTATTTCTGGAACATTTTGAGCGTTGCGGTTGCGGCTTTGTGACCTTGTATTGCCGCCTTGACATGCCAAATCTTTCCCGCGTTATAATCGACCGCTGTACCTCTTCCTGCATAATACATTATTGCCAGCGAAAACTGGGCCTCGGCATCACCTTGTATTGCGGCTTTCAGAAATAAATCAAATGCTTTTTTGTCGAGTTATCATAAGACGATTCTTACTTTTAATTTTTAGGCAATACGACGACATCAACCTTTTTCCCATTCCCTCATTTGTGACCATTCGTGACATTCGTGGATAAAATCCCATTCCAAGATTCGGATGCTGGTGCACGGTTATTCGACATAGTTCAGGGTTTGTGCTCCATAACCGGTTTCGCTTCCTTCGCTTACGAATAACAACTTTGTGCTCTATAAAAACAAAGTCGGAGCTGGGCTTCGCGTTTCTTCAGGTTTTCGCCCTAAAAGAGTATTCAAATTTGGTTAGTTTTTCTGATTCCGTCCATAGCCTTTTGGCGATTTCTTGATTATTTGAAAGCTTGCTGCTATCCACGTTTACCGGTTCACCTTTCCATTCCTGCCAACCGCTGGGGCCAATATAATCGCCACCTTGAATATTGTTGCAAAGTGCAGCGCATTGTATGGTTTTAGCGCCGTTTTCTGGCGATTGCACCATAATAGCTCTCATTAGGCCGCCAAACAATAAAATTATCCACTTGGGAACATATCTAAATAAATGGGTGCTCGATATGCCAGGATGCGCCGCCACTGAAAGTACCTTGCTACCCGATTTGTCCAACCTACGCTGTAATTCTTTTGCAAATATCAAACAAGCGAGTTTGCTTTGACTATAGGCCGCAAACGCAGAATATTTTCTCTTAAAATTAAGGTCGTTAAAATGGATTTTTCCACTCCTATGGGCAATGCTAGCAAGCGAAATCACTCTTGAACCGGGAGTTTTTTCAAGCAAGGAGAGTAGCAGCCCCGTCAACAAAAAATGCCCGAGATAATTCACCCCCAACTGACTTTCGAAATCGTCTTCGGTCAATTCATACGGTGGCATCATAATGCCAGCGTTGTTGATCAGCAGATCCAGATGTTCATGACGTTGCCGGTATTCGTCAGCAAAAATGCGCACGGAGCTGAGTTTGCTCAAATCGAGATGCATCAGTTCCAAGTTGGCCTCTGGCACTCTGCGGATAATTCTTTTAAGAGCTTTATCGCCCTTCTCTAGGCTACGGCAGGCCATCACCACTCTCATTCCTGTTTTACTCAGTGCAAGTGTGGTTTGAAAACCCAGACCATCATTGGCTCCAGTTACTATGGCAATTCGGCCATTTTGCGAAGGTATTTCATTAATATCAAATTTCATTTAGATTGCTTTTGTTTTTAAAGTTAAATAATTAAAGGCGTAATTGATCTACTAATGCCGTAGTTCTCATATTTTCTCGTCCCACGGTACGCCACCAATTTTACGATCATATTTATAGCAAATATTATTCATAACTAGAGTTTCTAATTCACGCGCGCATAATGCGCGCGCTAATTTAGAACTCAAATTAGAATTTTCAAAACCGGTAATAATGACTCAAGCTTGGCATAGTTTATTTCCCGCGACTTCTGCGGGTATTTTCTTTGCCTTTCGGCTTGCTGCGGCTAGCGGTTTTAGTTTTGGAAGTGCGGTTCACAGGTTTTCTGGTCGCGCGTTCGGCGCGTGCACTTTTGGGCTTTGAACGAACAGTATGGAAACTTGCTATCGACTTTGGCCGTGGTCTCAATTCAATGTCGATAGGCAGACCGGTGAAGTCAAAAGCGTTACGCAGATAATTGCGCAAATACGCTAAATAGTTGTCCGTACAGAGTTCTTTGCGATTTATAAACAGCAGAAAACGTGGTGGATTGTTGCCAGTCATCGTGGCGTAGAAGAAACGCAACGTCGAGGTGGAGGAACTCGGCGGAGCGTTGCGTTCAAACGCATCATTGACGACACGATTCAGCACTGCGGTTGGAACTTTGACCAGCAATTGCGCACGAACTTCGCCAATGCGATCCAGTAGACCACGGATGTTAGTTTTCTTCAGTGCACTAATAAACTCGACCGGCGCGTATTCCATTCCGGGCAACGTATAACGCAATTCATCAACCAAAGCTGCTCTGGCGGTATCTGAACAGGTGTCGTATTTATTGGCAGCAACAATACAGGCTTTGCGGGATTTTTGGATAATGCTAGAGATTTTTCGATCTTGTGCAGTTAAACCAGTTGGCGATGCTTCAGCCATGAAGATCACGAGGTCTGAGCGACGAATCGCCTCGGTAACTCGCATTGCGCTGAACACCTCAACTGCGGTATCGACTTTGGAACGTCGCCGCAAACCGGCAGTATCGATTAATTGGGCAGGAATAATCTCTTCACCACAACGGATCGCAACATCAATATCAATGGAATCGCGGGTCGTTCCGGGAATATCGCTCACCATAACGCGTTCTTCACCAAGCAAACAATTCACTAATGATGATTTACCGACGTTCGGACGGCCAACAACCGCGATTTTAAAGGGCTCAGATTTTTCTGGAATTTCAGAATCCTCTGGAGCGGCAATATTGCCCAGAAGGTTATCCAACAAATTGCCAATACCACGACGATGCAACGCAGAAACCGCAAAGACCTTTTTGAAACCGAGTTTCATAAATGCGTCTGTTTCTTTGTCTAATTCCTGATTGTCGGACTTAGTGGCAACCATCATGATCGGTTTACCGGAGGCGCGCAATTTGGCAGTTACCTCTTCATCCAAACCCGTGACTCCCTCTTGGGCGTCTGCAACTAACAGCAAGATGTCAGCGTCTGCCACGGCAGCTTCAACCTGAACGGCTATGCGCTTATCCCAGGCATCAGTAGTGCGTGACGAAAAACCGCCTAAGCCACCGGTATCGATTAATAAAAAATTGCGGCCGTGCCATGAAACTGGCGCCGCCAAGCGATCACGGGTCACGCCACTTTGTTCATGAACAATGGACAAACGCCGTCCGATAATAGCATTAAACAATGCCGATTTGCCGACATTGGAGCGTCCTACGATCGCCACCGTTGGCAAACGGACTTCATAGTTAGGTTTATTTTCTTCGTTTTGAGTCATTTAAATTTTCTCCAGTCAAATGGTCGTTGAGTTGTTGACAAATATTGCTAAATTCCGGAAAATCCGGAATCAGCTTAAACATGCGTTCCATATAGTTTCGTTCAACAAAAATTTGCCGGGAACGCGGCAAATTCAAGTCATATACCCATGCCAACTGGCATAGTTTAAAGTCGTTAACGGTTTGCAGCGAAGTCATAGACACTCCCTGCCGAGCAATCAAAGCGGCGACCACGTCGGACGAAACCTCCGGTTTATCTGGCAAATCCAGCGCGACGGTTTCATGCAGTTCCGGGCGTTCGTAATAATCCAAAACGACGCTATAAATATCAATTTTATCGGCGTCACGCACTGCCTGTGCTAAAACTTGTTGGCGCAACACCTGAATCTCTGGTAATTTCGGTAAATTATGCCAGAGAATCGCGTTCAAAATTAACTCGCGCTCTTGCTCTGGTAAAAATGCTAAAAACTCCAATTCTTCAGTAATTTTAACCGACAATGCCGCGTGATTTTCTGATTTGGCATCAGAAAAAGTGCGATACTGCCGGTACTGCTTGAAACGCCCAACGTCATGAAGCAGTCCAGCGATCTCTGCCGACCGCAAATCTTCAGCCGATTCAGAAACTGATTTCACCAGTTCAAGAGTTAACTCTGCGACTGCGAGACAATGATCACGTTTAACGATAATCATTTGATCTTCGGCGTCATCGCCGACTAGAAAACTATCAGCGTAATTAATGAATTTTTCTTTAAATTCGCGCATCTATTGCCATTTAGACCTGAAGTTCGCCAGTGTCGCTGACCACATCTTTATATTTCTCCAAAACCGGCATGATTTTTTCGTTGAGAAAATCGATACATTGTTCAGGCGCGCGTCCAATGAACTCACGAGCATCAATCAGTTCATCTATGCGTTCTTTGATTACGGCAAAATGTTCGTCATTCTTAATCCGTTCAATCAAGTCGTTAGCAGCCCCTTCTTCCTTGATACGGCGTGCCGCTTCCATCGAATGGACGCGAACAGCTTCATGCAATTCCTGACGATCGCCACCAGCCTTAACCGCAGCCATTAGGATATTTTCAGTTGCCATGAATGGCAGTTCTTCCATGACACGCCGCGCAATCACATTCGGCCAAACTTGCAAGCCAGACGTGACATTGGCCACAGTGGATAAAATAATATCCGCAGTCAAAAATGCTTCAGGCAGTACCAGACGACGATTTGCGGAATCATCGAGAGTACGCTCAAACCATTGCGAAGAGTGGGTGTGCGCGCCGTTGATCGGCAATGACATTAGATAACGTGACAACGAACAAACGCGCTCACTGCGCATTGGATTGCGTTTATAAGCCATCGCACTAGAGCCGACCTGACTCTTGCCGAAAGGTTCTTCAATTTCACGCAGATTGGCCAGCAAACGGATATCGCCACACATTTTGTACGCTGACTGCGCCAGACCTGAAAGAGCCGCTAAAATATTATAATCGACTTTGCGGGTGTAAGTTTGACCGCTGACATTGATTACGTTTTCAAAACCCATCGCGCTGGCAACACGTTTTTCAAGAGTTTTCACTTTCTCATGATCGCCATTAAACAAAGCCAGGAAACTCGCTTGAGTTCCCGTTGTACCTTTGATGCTACGGAATGGAATATTCGCCATCTCGTATTCGAGCCGTTCAAAATCCATCACAAAATCTTGAAGGTAGAGAGCAAAACGTTTGCCGACCGTGGTCAATTGCGCTGGCTGGTAATGAGTGAACCCCAAAGCTGGCATATCTTTATATTCACGCACAAATCCCGCGAGGTTGCGGATCACTTCGAGTAGTTTTTTGCGAATAATCTCCATGCCGTCGCGCATTTGAATCAGTTCAGTGTTGTCGGTAACGTAGCAACTGGTAGCGCCAAGATGGATAATCGGCATGGCTGCAGGACATTTCAGCCCAAAGGTATGAATGTGACTCATGACGTCGTGACGGAACTCTTTCTCTTTGATTGCAGCAGTTTCGAAATCAATATCATCAAGATGTGCAGCCATCTGCGCAATTTGCTGTTCAGAAATATCCAATCCGAGTGCTTTCTCTTCGGTGGCCAGCGTCAACCATAATTTGCGCCAAGTTGAGTGTTTTTTCTGTGGCGACCAATTGAAACTCATCTCCGGACCTGCATAGCGCCCAGTCAGAGGATTCTGATAAACTGAATAATCCATGAAGCAAAACCTTATATTTGTGTGGTTAATATTTGTAATTTTAGTGGCAAGCCTTAAATTTTCCCATACCGACTATCTATAAAGATAACCCGTTTACGTGAATATTAAAACAGTGTGGATGACTTAATGTTGAAAAAAAGCCGTTTTGCCATAATCTTGAAAGTTGCAAACCTTGACGTTTGCCGTTCTTTTTACCAAAACATTTTAGATTTGGGTGATCCAGAGATGAACAGTAGTTTTCGAGTGGAATTCAGAACTGGCGAGGATTGTTCGCTAATTCTAGAACAGCAAACACCGGATGAAGCTTTATCAGCTATCGATTATGAATCCCCGTTATCTTGGAAAATCAGAATTAAAAACTTAGATGAAATCAAAGAGCGTCTGCTGGATAACGGTTACGAAATGCCGTTGAAGGCTAAAGATCACAATGGTGAATTTTTGCTAGGTTGCAAAGATCCCGAAGGTAATACTTTCTATCTGCAATCGGAGTAACTTGTTCTTTCAATTCGCGCGCGCATAATGCGCGCGAGAATTGAGTTTAGAAGATACGCTTAAACGAAGCCATAAAAACTCAGACTCAAAACTTTGATTTAGTTTGTAAAAAAAACTTAAAATGTTATTATTAAATTTACAATAAAATGGTCAGGAACTAAAATTATGAACGAAGAAATCGCCGCATTAAAACCGGAACTGGTTTGGAAAATTTTCGCTAATTTGATTGCCATTCCACGGTTATCCGGCAATGAATCCGCCGCTCGCGAATATCTACTCAATCTCGCTGAAGATGCAGGACTGCGCTGCAAAACTGATCACTACGGCAATTTGATGGTTGAAAAACCCGCTTCGCTTGGTTGGGCCGGATGTCGCACGGTTATCCTTCAAGCACATTTGGATATTGTAGGACAAAAAAACACCGGATTTGAATTCGATTTCGCTCGCGATCCTATATCAGCAACCATTCGCGACGGCATGGTCGTTGCCGATAACACCACCCTCGGAGCCGATAACGGCATCGGCGTCGCACTGGCGATGGCAACAATGCTTTCTAATGACTTTAACCACTGCGCGTTAAGAGCAATATTCACGGTTGAAGAGGAGGTCGGTCTACACGGGGCTTCTGCACTGCCGCCAGAATGGGTTGCCTATCCACACATGCTGATTAACCTCGATTCTGAAGAGTTGACCAAATTATACGTTGGCTGCGCTGGCGGCGCTCGCACGACATTCTCAATGGTTCCAGAATGGGACAACACGCCGCCCGGGCATTTTACGATGTCGGCAACTATTTCCGGGCTGGTCGGAGGACATTCAGGTGCAGAAATTCATCTTAAACGTGGCAACGCCATAAAACTTCTAGCTCATTTTTTAGCAATAGCTAAAGTCATGGACGTCAAAATTTCCTCTTTCGACGGGGGCAATGCCGATAATGCAATTCCACGCGAAGCGACGGCAGTTTTCGCGTTTCCCGGTGATAAACGCGATGAACTGTTAAAAATAGCGGATGACTACAACGCAAAAATTAAAGATTGCGAATCCGGCGCGACGCTTACCGTAAAAGTGGAGCCAGCGGTAAAAAAGACATTCACCAGCGGTTTTCAAGACCGCCTACTCAATGCCATTATCAACTGTGTTCACGGTGTCACGGCGATGAGTGACAAAATTCCAGGAATGACTGCGACTTCTAATAATTTGGCAATCATCAAGACTGCGCCAGATATCATTACTATTCAGGCTTCGCAACGCAGCGAAAACGACGCAGACCGCCTTGAACTGACCGAGCAGCTGACAAAACATTTTGAAACCGCCGGAGCCATTGCTGAAATCACGGGAGAATATCCGGGTTGGGAACCCAATCCCGATTCCGGATTAGTCAATTTGTTTCAAGATGCCGCGAAAGAAACATTAGGGCACAAACTCAAAGTCACCGCGATTCACGCCGGCTTAGAATGCGGAATTATCGGTGCACTGAACCGCAATCTGGACATGGTTTCAGTCGGCCCTAATCTTCACGGCATTCACGCCCCAGGCGAAAGCGTCGAAATTGACTCGGTAAACCAGTGCTGGAAAATGCTAAAACACGTTCTCGCAAACGCCTGAAAGGGTTAAGTTTTAAGCGTTAAGGAATGCCGGTGAATTGTTTTCGGAATTCGCCCCATAATTCAGTGTGGAACCTGCTTGATATATTCGCAATACACGATAATTTAATTATTTGACATCTCCGTAAGATTAACCCGTTGATGCAGGAATCATAATGACTAAATCGGAAAAAATTGACGTTAGCAGTTTTCGCAAAAAATCTACTGCCAATGACAACCCGATGACCATCTCCCAAGCCTACATGCGGAATATCATTGATTATTCTTTATTAACCAGAGATGAAGAGATCCAACTGGCTAAAGAGATTAAATCCTCAGATCCAAATGTTCATGAAGAAGCGAGAGCAAAACTGATCAAATCCAACCTGCGTTTGGTGGTCAAAGTCGCGAGTGAATTTTTCAATCGTGGTGTTAGCAAACACGATTTGATCGCTGAAGGTAATATCGGACTGATGATTGCGGCTGAAAAATTTGATCCAGCAAAAGGAGCTAAATTCTCCACCTATAGCGTCTGGTGGATTAAACAATATATGCGTCGCGCCATCGCATCACAAAGTCGCACCATTCGAATTCCAGTGCAATCGATGAAAAAAATTTCCGCGATCCGTGAAGCTGAAAGGAAATTTATGCTGGAACATGACCACGAACCCAGCGACGCAGAAATCGCAGAGTTGATTGACTCAACGCCGCAAGCTGTTTCTAAACTGCGTCATGCTGGAGTTCGCACAGCATCATTGAATGACCTAATTAGGGATGGCGAAAACGAAGAACTTGGCAGCTTGATCGCCGACGCGCTCAGCCCGCCTCCCGATGACCTACTCAGCGAAGCTGATTTCATGGCGGCAATTCATAAAATGATTAATGATCTTTTACCTCGAGAAAAACAAGTTCTCGCGTTTCGTTACGGGCTTTACGGTAATGAATGCATGACGCTTGAGGAAGGTGGCATTGCCATGGGTTGCACTCGAGAACGCGTTCGACAAATTCAGCAAAACGCCATCGATAAACTCCGTAAAATGCTCGATGACTTGGAACTTGGCCAAGCTCCGCCATCGTCCAAAACCGAATAAAAAGTTGATTAATATGATTCTTTATCCGGATAATGCTATCGTGATGGCACCGCTCTCAGGTTACACCGATTTACCGTACCGCCGTTCGCTACGTCGTTATGACTGTTATTATGCGTTCACCGAAATGATCGATGCCGGTTCGCTCGCTTACAACAACCCCAACGCCGCAAAGATGTTAACTCGTGGCGATGACGAACCATGGTTAGCTGTTCAGTTGCTAGGGGCAGATGTCGAAATGTTAAAAAAAGCAACGCTAAAACTCAACCAATACAATTTTGACCTGCTCGATTTTAACCTAGGTTGTCCAGTTGCCAAAGTTGCTAAAAAAGGTGCTGGAGCCATGCTTGGCCGCAATATTGACCAAGCGGCAAAGCTACTAGCAATGATTGTCAAATTATCACGCTTTCCCGTTACCGTAAAAACTCGAATTTTCAGCGAAACCGAAGTAGAATCAACGATAAAACTGGCGCAAGCCCTGGAAAATGCTGGAGCCCAAACCTTAACTTTACATGGTCGGGTCAAAGAGAAATTCTATTCGGGAGATGTTTTTTATGATACCATTGCGGCAGTGCGAGAAGCAATCAAAATTCCAATCATCGTAAACGGTGGCATCAATAGCCGTTACACCTATGAAAATGCATTATCACAAAGTGGTTGCAGCGCCGCCATGATCGCGCGTGGTGCAATGGGCAATCCGTGGTTGTTTGATGAAATACAGAATCCGCAATTCATCCCTCCAACGGTTGACGCATTAGCGGATGAAACTGAACGGCATGTCGAGGAGATGTTAGAGTTTCATGGCGAAGCCTCAGGTTTCAAACTAGCGCGAAAAATAATTTTGGATTATCTGCGTGGACGTGGTTATTCTGGTGAATTACGCGCAAAAATATCATTTTTAAATAATCGCCAAGATCTGTTAGAGATAATTTCTGTCATTAGAAATGGGCCATCTGAACGCTACTGGCAAAATGTTTCTCACGAACGCCAGCTGACCCGCTAAAAAAGACTAGTTTAACGGAATGACGGCAGAAGATAGTGACGCAGTAAATAGATCCCCGTTGGATTATTTTCGTCTTTCAATGACCAACCGGAAAACATAACGCAACCGTTGCCAACATTGAAAAGAGCTCCACCTATGCCGTTACTCTCGGCATTAAAGCTCAAGCTCAAGGCGTTGGATGCGCCACTAATATTGATGGCTGAATCCAGTGGTAAATTATCAAATTCACGACGCATCGCGCGTAAACCGGATTGTGGGAAAAATGTTACTTTCGAAAACATCTTGTTCTCAATCTTTACAGTTCCAGTAAATGGCGGAGTGACAATTATTTTCTTGCCACTTTGAGCTAATTCAAAAATTTGCGCCAATAGTTCTTTGTTCACAGCAAAATCCACGCCGTCAATAAATAGAATATCGCCGCTAAAAGCTTGGACCTTTGTGGTTTTTTCATGGGATAAATTAAATCGCTCAAAAGTTTTCGCCAACGCGCCGTCTGCTGGCCATAATCCAATTTTAATTTTATCTAAGTTCCTCATCTCTGTAAATGGAATACGTGAAAAGAAAAACCAGGTTTGAGCTATTCGTCTCTTGGTTCCACTAATTCTCATTACGGCAGGGATAACCATATTAGGGCGCAAATCTTTCATCATAAACTTGATATCTTGATCGTTTGCTGACAATTTCCCCTGCCCGATTCGACTTTCTTTACTAGTGATTACCCAGGTCGCGCCTTTTCGTGAAAAAACCTTGGCAGGGATCTTCAAATTAATGATATATTCCGGTCCGCTGAAAAAAGCTTGCTGTTCGAATTCCTGTGCTGTAATTGCACAGGACAAAACTACCAAACCAATAAACGTTGTCCATAATTTCATGATTTCACCTCCTTGATTATCTCTTCAATGACTTCGGCGGCACAAAAACACCCGAATATTGCGGGCATATAGGAGATTGTTCCGACCGTTGAACTAAATTTCCCATCACCACAATCATCGGCAATAATCGCTTCAGCTGGAACTTCCTCTGGCGAAAAAATCACCTTAAAGCCAGCGCGAATACCGTTGCGGTGAAGCCTTTTCCGTAATGCCCGTGCCAGATTGCAGTTATAAGAATCGGCGATATCGCCACTGCGTACTAAAGCAGGATTAAGCCGTCCGCCCGCACCTAACGCGCTGACCACTTTCAAATTTAGTTTCAACGCTTTGCTGATTAAATTAAATTTAGGCGAAAGCGAGTCAATGGCGTCCAGTACGCAATCATATTTATCGGCAGTTAAAAGTTGATCGGTTTTTTCGTCACGAATAAATTCATTAATGACAGTTAATTTTAATTCAGGATTAATATCGTAAAGACGTTTAGCGATTAGATCGCCTTTAAAACAACCTTCAGTGCTGATCAATGCCGGAAGCTGACGGTTGCGGTTAGTTGCTTCAATAATATCACCATCGGCAATGGTCATGCGTCCAACACCAGCGCGGCAAAGCATTTCCGCCGCATAAGCGCCAACGCCACCAAGTCCCACCACCAAAACATGTGCATCGCGCAATTTGGATAGTTTTTCAGCGCCCAAGAGCAAAGCAGTGCGCTGTTGCCATTCTGGAACATCATATTCGTCAGCGCTCATCTGGTGTTATCCTACAGAATTGTGGTTCTAAATTAGCGCGCGCATTATGCGCGCGCGAATTAACGTCAGGGTTCACTCAAAAATAAATTGGTGAATTTTACGACGACAGCGGATTGCTAATCAAGGCACGAATCTGTTTACATAGTTGAATTATATAAATAGATTCGTAACGCCGAGTAGCAATTCGCGGTCAAGCAAAAACTCCACGTTATTTTTTTGTGAGCCCTCAGGTTTTACATCAAAAAAAAGACCGCCGAAGCGGCCTTTTTTTATACTCTTTGAGGGCGAAAACTTAAAGAAACGCGCCGTGGATTTTTGAGTAGATTTTATTTCTCTTTTTGAAGTGCGATGCTAGCATCGTGCGAAAAATGAGGAATAAAATATGCCAAAAAGCGACAAGCGGAATTTAAGTTCTCAACCGAAACGAGTATATATTAACGATTAATCGTCGGCGTGGCCTGATGAACCCAAAACAGTATCGTTTTTGTGTTTCATCAATTCGGTCAACATATCACGGGCTGGGCCAAGATATTTACGTGGATCAAATTCTGCCGGCTTTTCTGCCAAAGTCTTGCGAATTGACGCAGTCATAGCCAAGCGACCATCGGAATCGATATTGATCTTGCAAACTGCTGATTTGGCAGCCAAACGAAGTTGGTCTTCGCCAATACCAATCGCATCTTTCAACGCGCCGCCGTACTTATTGATCATTTTCACAATATCTTGCGGAATGGATGAAGAGCCGTGAAGCACGATTGGGAAGCCAGGCAGACGTCTTTCAATTTCTGCAAGAATATCCAAACGGATTTTCGGATCCTGTCCTGGCTTGAATTTGAATGCGCCATGCGACGTGCCAATTGAAATAGCAAGACTGTCAACGCCAGTTTTGCCAACAAAATCCTGAACTTCGTCTGGTTCGGTGTAGGTATGCTCTTCAGCGCTAACATCGTCTTCGATTCCAGCCAAAACTCCAAGTTCGCCTTCAACGGTAACGTCATATTTATGAGCGTATTCCACAACCTGGCGGGTCAATTCGACGTTTTTGTCATACGGGTGATGTGAACCATCAATCATAACCGAAGAAAATCCGTAATCGATACAGCTTTTGCACAATTCAAAAGTATCGCCATGGTCAAGATGGAGAACGATTGGAATCCCTTTGCCGTTGGTCAATTCCTTGGCATATTCCACTGCACCTTGCGCCATATAACGCAAAAGAGTCTGGTTCGCATATTTACGAGCTCCAGATGACACTTGGATGATAACTGGGGAATTGGTTGCACAACAAGCTTGAATAATCGCCTGAAGCTGTTCCATGTTGTTAAAATTGTAAGCGGGGATCGCATATCCACCTTTAACGGCTTTAGCGAACAAGTCTCTGCTGTTAACCAGCCCGAGTTCTTTGAAACTAATCATTTAACTTCTCCTATCTGGGGTTATTTATCTCAAAACGTAGTAAGTAATATCGTACTAAAGTCAGATTTTTCAATACCACAAAGCAAATCATCATCCAAAGTTTTCAAAGTTTACGACTAGCTGCATAATAATAGATTCACAAATGAAGATTAATTTCAATACAGTTGTGTGGGTATCGCCAATGCTTCGTGTCTTTGTCTTTCAGTTATCCTGTTTCCTGCAGCTTGAACTGCTGCAAATTTTGCGACAGTTGATTCTTTCTCTAATTCTTTTTTATTCCGTTATTGGGAAAGCCAACTTTGAGTGCTAAAATATATCTAGGACAGATAGCTTATTGACAACTTCTTTCTGCTTTCTTTTTCAAGACAATTTCAATTAAATATTTTTACAATTACCTCATGAGATAAATTTATGGACAATAAAATTATAACGATCTTAACGCTGCTTCACCTAAAAAAGATTGGTAGAAAAACTGCATTTTCAATAATCAATAAGAATTATTCATTACTCAATCAAAATGGCTCTCCAACCAACATTGCCAAGGAATTATTGCTTAGCAACAACTATTTTGATTATTCTACTATTGATATTTCAAATGCATACGATACAGCATTGGAAAAAATCGAAAAGACTAAGGCATATGAAAGGATAAAAGTCATAACCTATTGGGATACAGATTATCCAAACCGATTGAAACAAATTGATGATCCTCCATTGTTATTGAACTACATTGGCGATATATCACAATTAAACCAAACAAAATCAGTAGCTCTAATTGGGACAAGAAATATAAATTCACATATTAATAAAATAGCGACAAACCTCGGCAAACTATTGGCTGAAAACTTCATCATTACGGGTGGACTTGCCAAGGGCTGTGATACCGCTGGACATAAAGGATGCTTGCAGTCTGGCGGAATAACTGTCGCTGTTTGTGGAAAACCATTAGATGTCATTTACCCCAAAGAAAATAGAAAACTTGCTGAAGAAATCATTGCTAAAAAAGGGGTTTTGATATCTGAGTATTTTGTTGGAGAAAAAAGTTACCTACAGCCTTTTATCGAAAGAAACAGAATCCAAGCTGGTCTAAGTGAAGCAATTATTGTTGTAGCAAGTGGCGTTAATGGTGGAACAATGCGTACGGTAAAGTTTGGGAAAAAGCATAAACGTCTAATTTGTTGTTATAAGCCTGATATAAAACATCGTAACGATGAAAACTTTCAAGGAAATATAAAGTTAATAAGAGATGGAGCCATTCCAATTACAAATACTCAAAGTATAGTCGCCCTAACAAAACAAATTATTCAGTAACCAGCTATCAATTTAATGTTTTCTAGCAGTAGAGAATTTTGTGATAATGAATAGAATTTTATATATTTTAACCGCTTGTTTTTACTTAGGCAGAGAGTTGGGTGCTTTCTCACCAACGTTCGATTTTTAATTTTCAGATATTAAAAATCAATTTCCCGCTCTTTGAACTACCGAGAAATACTCGGTAGTTGTATTTTTATTTAATTTTTCCCTTGAAAATATTTAAGAAATGTAAATCTATAGTATCACTGTCTTTATCAAACAAATCCGCCATCTGTTTTTGTGAAAGCCAAACCGTTTCCCGCTCAAACTGAACCTCAACAACAGTTTAGTTATCGGCAGTTTTTAAAATTTCTATTTTATTTTGCTTTTCTGTCATAATTCCACTGTTTGAATTTGGTTCACATTCCTATTCAAAATACTAACACCAAGTCTTTCAAGATTACGATAGTCTATTTCTCTTGAAACCTGAGCCGCCCTTCTTGATGCACTATCTGGAATTTCCGGATAGTTGAATTTATAAATTCAGATTAAATTCAATACTGCTGCGGATTATCGCCAATTGCCTCAATGACTCTGGGATAAGTTACTCCGGGAACTGGGGCAAATGGTTTTTTCCTGCTTTTTTTAATCGGAAAAACCCAATCATCGCCGAAGTCATAATGATAAAAAAGCTTGAAGCCATTGGGTAATGGATAAAGTTCATCCAAAGTCATCTGATAGTCACCTATATTCCTCTTATCGCCATAAAAGTTATCAGGCCCCTTTTGATAAATTACCTTATTCCCGTGACTATAGGGATTATCTGTTCTGCCGATAAAAAACATGGACATGTGATCCCAATCAAATTCAAAAGCAGTTATGATTAAATGGTACAATGCCTCCAAACTATCTGTAGTATCAAATTCAACAATTTTACTACAATCAGCCTCTTTAAAATTACTACCCAAACACTCAATAGTTAATTCTACAATCATAATTCACTCTTCTATTTATCTCAAAACATTATAAGTTAATGTCACTCTAAAGTCAGATTTTTCAATACCGCAAAGCAAATCATCATCCAAAGTTTTCAAAGTTTACGACTAGCTGCATAATAATAAATTCACAAATGAAGAGTCGCACCTATGCTATTTGCGAATTATAGATACTTTTATTTTGTGAAAATCAATTTTTTCAGAAATTTCATCTATTGGTGAGCGAACTATCCGGAATTCCGGGATAGTTGAATTTCGAAGTAACTCTCCATTGCCACAAAACATTTTTGGTTTTCTGTTCAAATTATTTATAATAATGAATTTGCATTTACACAAAAAAAGTGTAAGTTTTAGTATCGCTTTATTTCATTGACTGTTTTTAAAATGGCTTTTTAATAAGGTGATTGACTAATGACACTTAATAGCTGAAACAAATTTGTGACAATCTCATGTCGCTTTTTTGCTAAGTGTTCAGAAGTGTCAGTTTTTAAAATAAAAGCCGTCTTTTAGACGGCTTTTTCATTGTGATATTTAAGCCAATCATATATTTTAATTAATCTTCTTAAATTAGTTTTATCCGTATTATTTCCAGTTTTAAAAACATCCGGATTACTTATCAAATAATTTTTCAAGAACTCCTCTAGCTCTGAACATTCTATTTGATCTTCTGTCAATAACGCTATTAAACAAAGAGCTTTATTCTCATCATTAGTTTGTAATATCTCTTCAATAGAATGAAACCTCATCCCTTTTCGCTGTTTTTGTAGACTTTTTGATATTAACTTATCAAAATTTTCTATTTTTGCTTTTAAAACATTACTGGGATATGTTTTTGTATAACTTACCAAGTACTTAAAGATAGGCATACTAAATGACTGACGAGGCAATAAAATAGGTAATGTTTCCTCCACAATATGCTCGTTGTCAAAATTACCGTTGTCCAAAACAATATCAATATAAATCTCCTCTGCACTAGGCATTGTATAGCCTTTCTGTTTCCATTGTCCTGCCACTCCTAAACCAATTACAGTTTCCACACTATCTATTGCATCATCATCATCAATATCTACAATTTTCACACTATCGACAGTAATATTTTCTGCAACGATTCTATATAAGTCTTGCTTGATTTGTCTTAATAGTTTAGGATTATATTGCGACTTATTTTGAAGTAGTGAATGGTATACCGGCAAAAAATTATTAATGGTGATTTTTGTCATCCCGATACTTTTGCCAGATTCAAAAGATTTCGAATATTCTGAAATACTCACAGTGTCAATATCTTTGCTCCAATCAATGAAGATAAGTTTTTGCTTAAGTAA
Organism: Lentisphaeria bacterium UBA7640; assembly: GCA_002483765.1. Taxonomy (GTDB): domain Bacteria; phylum Verrucomicrobiota; class Lentisphaeria; order Victivallales; family Victivallaceae; genus UBA7640. The sequence continues at coordinate 75,726 of DLIO01000114.1, forward strand.
ATCCAGTTTTTCCTGTGATAGACAATTCGATATTGCTTTTAATATCTCTTCTATGTTGGAGTCATTAATTGAATATCCCAAAAAAATTATAGGGTGCTCTAAAAAAACGGTCATTAACTTGGCTGCTAAATAAGCATTTCGCTTGTTAAATTCAAGATAATCGTTTGCAGTTAAAATTAAAGAGCTGGGTTGTTCACAACAACCATGAATTTTATAAATCTCAGCGATCCCATAGATTGGAGAAAACAATAAATCATCCTGCCCTATGAATTTATGATACTTGAATGACGTTTCAATTAAAGCATCATAATTTGTGGTTATTATACCCGCTATACTCCTTTTTCCTGCACTTTTTAAACAATTTAATTCGTCTAAAGAGATTTTATCCTTTGCCTTTTCTTTCCAATTATTAAAAAATGCTGCTACTTCTATTTTAAAAGGTGACACTCCAGACTTAATATAATCAGAATATTTCTCACGACTTATTTTATATTCACTACTCGAAAACCATACTTTATTAAAATCTTTTTCGATCGCTTCTGCAATACTAGGCAGATTGTCTTCAATCCCTGTAGCTAATCGTATTTCGTCTTGATAAGACTCATAAGAAAACTCTATATTTCTTGCTTTCTTAGCAAATATCTCCAATAACCCTTTCCAGCCAGGTAAGCCTAAGTAGCGCCTAGAAAACCCCGCTCCTATAAATAAAAATGGTAAAGCATGAGCATTCTTTAGTTTTTCAGTTAACTCAGCAATATCATTCCGGTTTTCTTTTTTATTCATATTATCTCCCCCACTTATTATGTTCCGGTTAAATTTAAAGTTTTTACCGTTTTTTTATTGTCAACCATTTATATTTTAAGATTTTCAACTTTCTAATATCGGTTTCAGTATCTCTGGTGATTTTTCGGCAAAGCTGTTCATGCGCTTAACAATTTCGTTTGAGGGATCGCTCCAGCGGGAGGAAAGTTTCGATATCGCCTCGTCCTTTTGAGTATCACTTAAAGCGTTGAATCCTTTATTATTTATTACTTCATTAATATCTTCTTCTACAAATTTCAAGACATCAATATTGCGTTCTTTCATATGTTCTGGAAAATAAAGATTAAAAACAATAGCATCAATAATTTCGTTAGCCCAACTTTCACCGAAAACAGGG
>DLIO01000029.1 GCA_002483765.1 Lentisphaeria bacterium UBA7640
TTTACTTTTTCAATTGACTTTTTCAAAAAAAATCGTTTTTTCTTAAAAACCACTCTTGATTTACACGAGCAACCAGTGTATAATATGATTCAGGTTGCACGTGTAAAGCAAAAATGATTGGAGATATTAATTTTGGTCACAATGAAAGACATCGCAATGTTAGTTGGAGTATCGCGTCAAGCGGTTTCAGCGGCATTGAACGATACTAAGAGCTGCCGAATCTCTGAAGACAAGTGTCGTGAAATCAAACGAGTAGCGCGCGAACTGAACTATGTTTCGAATAACGCAGCGCGCAGTCTCAAGGGTGCGCCTTCGAAAACTATCGGCTTCATGGGGCCATTCATGAGTTCAGGGTTGAATTCAGCATTAATCAGTGAAATTTCACAAATACTCACAGCTGAAGGCTATAACATTCTATACAACAATTACGCTCATACCAGTTACAGTGCTACCGAATCATCGCTTAATCTGTTGGCACGTGGGGTCGATGGTATAATAGTTTACAATTCCGAAAAGATAAAACCTTTTATGGAAAAACAGACAGTGCCATATCTGTTTTATTCACATAACAATTATAACTATATGGATGTCGGAGTTGATAATGAATGCGGCGGTTTAATTGCAACCAAACATTTACTGGAACATGGACACAAAAAAGTGGCATTTATAACTATATTGCCACCAGGGAAAAAAGCCAGATACACAGGCTGGCGTCGCGCACACCATGAGGCTGGTATCAACATAACCGATGACGATATGATTATTCTGCGGGAACTTGACGGCGATGTTGATTTGGTAATTGACATTTTAAAACGTCGGAAAATCAGCGCGGTTTTCGCTTCTAATGACTTTATCGGCGCTAAACTGATAAAGGTATTAACCCAACGTGGCATTGGCGTGCCGAACGATGTCGCAGTCGTCGCTTACGACGGTTATGCGTTCAGTGGATTTTGTGCTCCATCCTTGACCACAGTGGCTCAACCAATCAGAGAACAAGCAGAGATTGGCGTAAAACTACTGCTTGAACGCATTGCCACAAAAGAGATATCTTCACCACCAGCTAACCATTTGATTAAACCGATACTTTATGCCGGTGCCAGTTGTGGATGTCAAGAAAAACCAATAAACAAACTTTACCGTATCAATACGTTTGACATGTTAGAGAAAAGTGCAAAAATGAATTTTAACACCAATATTTTCAACAACCAAAGGAGTAATGAAAATGAGTAAAAAAATGAACCATGAGTCGTTGAGTTTAATAACAAAATTTCCACCCAAAGGAGTACTGAAAATGAGCAAAGCAAAAAGTCATAAGTCGTTGCAGTTTACGTTGATAGAACTTTTGGTAGTGATTGCGATCATCGCGATTCTTGCCGCTATGTTACTGCCAACACTGAACCAAGCGCGGGAAAAGGCGAAGAGCATTAAATGTATAAGTAATATTAAGGATTGCGGTACTGCAATCATGATGTATCGCGGAGATTATAACGATCTTTTGGCATCTAAACCAATCGGATATGATAGTTGGTATGATTGCTTTGCAAAAAATAAATATTTACCACAATACACAGTCGGGAAGCAATGTTCCGTGTTATGTCCCAGCGCTCCGAGTGGAGGAGGATACAAGGATGTTTATTGCACTTATGGGTTGCTTTCACCATACTGGACGACAGAAAGCGCGACCTCGTATAGACATTATTTATCGGCAGATCCACCAGACAATAGATATTTGGATTTTAAAAAATTTCCACAATACCAGCGGGCGAATCAGAATCGAATGCATCCCAGTACATTTGTTATTATGGCGGATAGCAGTTGGGCTAAAGGTACGACTCGTTATCCTTACCCCTATTGCAATATTGAGCCATCCCGGATCAATACGACTACTGGCGGTCTCCGTTTTAGCCACGGCCAAAATTCGATTGCCAACGTTTTGCTTCTTGATGGGCATGTTGCCAGCTATAAACGTTATGATTTTCTTTACTCAAACAGTCAGCCTAACGGTTCTATTGAAAAATATATTACGACTGAAGGCACTGTCGCAAATATTCTATAAATTCACAAAAAAGGTATAAACAATGAAAAAAATCTTATTTCTTCTTGCTCTTATCTCAGCTCCAGCATTTGCACAGAACATCAATCTTGACGACATCAAATGGGTTGTTCCGCGCGGGCAAAAAAATAAATATCAGGCGGCTGATGGAGAGGCTACTTTTAAGTTTCCTGTAGCATCAAAGGAGGGTGCTTGGTTTGTCGGGCAATTACAAAAGGAAGTTATGTTGGCCGAAAAGAAATTTATCAATTTTTCGGCTCGAAGCAATGATGGGCAAACCCATATTATCTACTTCTACATCAGACGAGAATTAGTGTCTGGAAACGAGGCATCCTTTTATTCATTAGTGAAGATTTCGCCAGAATGGAAAACATTCAACCTTCACTTAGAGTGCTCAAGTCGGGCCAATGTATCTAAAGGATATTTTGTTTTCACCAAAGGCACCAAGAACTGCGATCTTGATTTGAGTAAAGGTGGTAAACTCTTGACACTTCAAATAGTAGTACAGGAAGAAGCGGAACTTATTTTCAAGGATTTCAACTTAGTTAGTGAACTATAATTTAACAAAAAAGGTATAAACAATGAAAAAAATCTTATTTCTTCTTACCCTTATTTCTGCTCCACTATTTGCGCAGAATATCGATCTTGGCGATATTATATGGGTTTCTCCACGCGGGCAAAAAAATGCAAGCCAAACGGCTGATGGCGAAGTATCTTTTAAGTTTTCAGCACAAGATGGTGGTTGGCTTGTTGGCCAACTACAAAAAGAGGTTATGCTAACTGGAAAGAAATTTTTAAATTTCTCAGCTCGAAGCAATGATGGACAAACTCATATCATTTATTTCTACATCAGACGAGAATTGATGCCGGAAAACCAGACATCCTATTATTCGCTGATAGAAGTTTCACCGGAATGGAAAACATTTAATCTCCATTTAGAGCGTTCAAGTCGCAGCAATGCTGCTAAAGGATATTTTGTTTTCACCAAAGGAACCAAAAACTGTGATCTTGATTTGAGTAAAGGTGGCAAGCTATTGACAATTCAACCAGTAGCGCAAGAAAAGGCCGAACTTGTTTTCAAAGATTTTAGCTTAAGTAGCGAACATTCGTTGAACCCGAAAGCTGAAGCGATGAAGGAAAAAGTGCTTTCTCATGCAAAAAACCAACCGTACAATTTCAAGAATGTTATTAAACCTAATGCGATTAAGGTCGCTGGTTTCAGTATTGTTGCGCCTGAACAGACAAAGTTTGCCGCTGAAGAACTCTCGAAATATCTAGAAAAGGCGACCGGAGTGAATTACCCCATAGTCTCTACTTCTGTGGAGAAAAATATCATTCTTTCCATCCAGCCAAACAAACCAGATGACGCTTTCAAAAGCGAACTAATTGATGGTAAAAATATAAGAATTACTGGTAATTCTCAACGGGCATTGACTTATGCCGTTTATGATTTTTTAGAAAAGGCAGCTGGCATCCGTTGGTTTGCGCCATTCGATTACGGTGAAGTTGTCCCATTTAATCCTGGACTGTCGCTACCGTTATTCACTGATCAATCGGCTCCCGCAATGAGTTATCGTTGTCCACATTACTGTAGTTATACTAGACAGCCCGGAGCTCAAAAGCACGCTTATGACATGGCAGACTGGGCATTTAAAAACCGCTACAATGTCGAACTCGAACGGTTAAAAGATCGCAATAAAATTAGAGATTTTTATGCTCAACGTGGCGGTTGTATTTGGTTAATGGAATACGCTGGACATAATTTTCACCGATTGATTCCACCAAAAAAATATTTCCAGAGCAATCCTGAATTTTTTTGTTATGATCGCGCGACAGACAAGTGGAAAGCAGAACGAGCTCAACTTTGCACTACTAATCCTAAACTTGTAGAGGAAATTGGCCGAGTCGCAGATGACTATTTTAAACGCAACCCAGAACAACAATATTTCCCGCTGTTTCAGGAAGATGGTTCACGGTTATGGTGCCAGTGCCCCGCATGCCTAGAACTTAACCCCAGTGGCAGTAATCTTGGAAGTGCCGCTGAAAACAATATCAATTTAGCCAACAAAGTTTATCAAGAAATACACAAAAGACACCCTGACAAGACTGTAGTCACATACGCCTATCATATAACCGCAAAGCCGCCTACGAAGATTTTCCCAAACCCAGGAGTGCGGATCATGTACTGTTGGTATTCCGATGGCGATCCAGCATTAATGCCTTGGGAGGCCGCGGCATTTAATGAACTGCTAGAATGGAGTCGCCTAACGAATGGTAATATTATCGCATATTCTTATCATTATTTAAATCCACGTTATATGTTCAATAATGAACATGCACTCATCAATATGTTCCGCATATTCAACCTTATGAATATTCAAGGAACTAATCAAGAGAGTTCAGAGTCTTGGGGTGGAGTTGATGCTTATCTCATGTATCTTGGTGGACGTTTTCCTTGGGATCCGTGGATTGACGAAGAGGTACTGAAGAATGATTATTTCAGCGGCTTATATGGAGCTGGAGGAAAACACGTGCGTGCATATCACGATTTGTTGTCCGAGCGGTTATCCGATAAATCAAATTGGCGTCGCATGGGGCTACAAAAGTATGGGTGTATTTCAAAAGTTGACTTGAAAAAAATGGACGCACACTTAGCAACAGCACAACAAGTCACGGCTAATGACTCGCGGGCTTCTAAGGCAGTACAAGTCCAGGTAAAGTACTTGGGATATCTGATGGCATATTCTGAAGCGACGGAGGCGGGTGAACTTTTCTATAAATCTCCAGACACTGAAAAATATCAGGCAACTATAGAGGCAATCAAAAAATTAAGGGTTGTCACTAAAAATTTATTGCAGGAACGAATTGTTTCATTTTATGTTCAGCGTGTTTATGACGCTTGGGAGCGTGGACTTAAAGCAGCCCATGAAGAAAACATAGCTCGTACAGATATTCAGGAAAATTATAAGATCGTCAAAACACTAACGGAACCATGGCGTTTTCGTACCGATCCTGAATCTAAGGGGGACAACGAAAAATGGTTTGCACTCGGTTTTGACGACTCCACCTGGCCTCAAATTAAAAGTGGAAGTTTTTGGGAAGATCAAGGCTTTCCAAATTATGATGGTGCGGCATGGTATCGGCTGACTATTAATATTCCTTCCGGTAACCCATCCGCACTCTATTTCGGTGGCGCCGATGAACGCGCTTGGATATACTTGAACGGTAAATATATCGGTGGCCATCACGAGGGCGATGCCGGCAAACTCTGGAACGAACCATTTCTAATAAATATTCCAGAAGGAACCACTCCAGGAACTCATTTATTGGCCGTGAAAGTCATCGATAGCGCTGGTAAAGGTGGCCTCTGGAAAGACGTCATTTTGTTACAAAAGAAATAAAACACCTAGAACTTGTCCCGTTTAGTGTGATTTTAGTCAAGGTAAGGTCACACCATTTACCTCTGTCAGAAAAATCATTGAAAAAACTAATGCAAACTTTAAAATCTGGGTTGTTTTTTATCAAAAAAACAAAAACTTTGAATCAACCCGCGATAAAGCATAGACCAAAAACAGTCCGTTTAAAAACGGATCAATATTATTTTTAACAAATGGTATTTAAGTCACTTGCTGAGTCTTGGGGGGCCTTGACTGGCGATCGGGCCAAACACCACAATTTATAAATGATAGCTGCCATTTTCTTAGTTTTCTTAATACTATTTTTTGTTTTTTTCTCTCGCGATTGCGACTAGCTGAGGTCATGCTCATACGCAATGCGTTCATTTCGCTGATAAAAAATCCAGGAACCTTAATCCGTTTTTTTCGATCCGTGCTTTATGATAGCAATAATTGCCGAAATAATAGCGTGCATGCAATCTTTCATCAAAATCCAGTCAACTGGGAAATGTATTTTGTCATTCATACAAGTGGCATCTAGAAAAACATCTTCGGTAGAGAATGGTGACTTAAATTCAAACGGATTGGAGACGCGTAATGGTTCAGCAGTACAATTTGTTCCCTGATAAACTTTTCATCACAGGATTTTGCATATCGTTTTGTGGAGACAATGGACGTTATTTGATTAAAATGCCGGCTTTAACCTCTTTTATCAGTTAAAACCCTAATGATTTTGAGTTTATTTCAATCAATGGGACAGGCTTTAAATAACTATTTTGTGAAAGTTAAATTTTCGCTTGTGCCTAAAATTATACTTCCCTATTTGCCGTATCGCCATGCTTGGAAGTCAGTCAGATATTGCGAATTTCAGACAAATCAAATTGATAGGTTATTTTGGGATTAGGGGAACAGTTATAGATCATTTTCACTTGATACCCAGCGCATTCCATCACGGCAGCGTCATCTGTGAAAATCATCGTCTTTTGACTCGCCAAATGGTAAGCGTTTTCCAGCAGATCGCGGTTAAAAACTTGAGGAGTTTCAGCTCGCCAAAATGACTCGCGTGGGACTGTTGCAGTAATAATACTATTTGCATTGATCTGCTTTAGCGTGTCAGTTATCGGCTTCCCTGGGATGGCCCCTCCACAAATGCGTGCCTCATTGAGACATTCCAGCAGCAATGCTTCACTACTTAATGGGCGGGCTGAATCATGGATCGCCACAAATTTTATATTATGAGGCAATACTGACAATCCGTTTTGAACGGAAATGGCACGTTCTGTTCCACCTTCGATAATCTGTAACGGATAATCCGGCAGATATTTCGTCAAATATTCGTGGAATTTTGTACGCACATCAGCAGGTACAGCAATAACTGCATTCTCAGGACGGCAAAGGGCACTAAATTTACGAATAGAACTAATAAACAGTGGTTCACCATTTATTTTCTCAAACAATTTATTACCGCGTTGGTAACGGCTTCCTGAACCGCCAGCTGCGAAAATTATCCCCAAATCTACAATCATAATTAAAAAATAGACAGAGAATTAAGATTCTCAGGAGCTGTTTAAGCTTGGCTCAAAACAGCTCCTTGCCGTTCTCCTACTTAAAGACGTTCGTAATTATTGTTCTGGTAAAAATATCAAACGACCTGAACGGATAGTTTGGCCCTCTTTGATGTCACTGTTGGCTTTTTTCAAGGCTTCCAAATTCACGCCGTATTGCGACGCTATTTGAGCCAGTGTAGTGTCGGTAGTGACTTCAATTGAAGAACGCCTGTGTAAATCTTGAGTAGCAGCTGGAATAGCTGGAGTCGCCGATTCTATGGCTGAAGGCGAAGTTTTAGTGGAGGGAGCGACTGGGAGCTGTGGCGTATCAGATACTGGATCTTTAACCCCTGAAAGGATATCATCAGCAGTGCCCTGTTCGCTCGGAAGAATATCTTGTGGAACAGGAGTCGTGTCAACGGCGACTGGCGGCGTTACTGCAGCAGTTGTTGCAGGCTTTCTAATAGGAGCCGAACTCTCGTTAGTCGTTTTTCCTGGTATAACTAGTTTTTGACCGATTCTTAAAATGCTGTTTTCATTGATATTATTAGCACTCATCAGTGCTGAACGTTTAACGCTATAACGAGCGGCAATACGAGAAACAGAGTCGCCAGGTTTTACGATATAGTGACCATCCGAAATTTTCGTACTTTCAACACTTTTGGCGGTCGTTGTTGAAGATGATTTAGTGTTTCTAGGCTTAGTTGCAGCTTTACGCGTGGCTTCGCTAATATGAACTGCAGTGCCGGGAGGTGGGACCAAAATAATTTGGCCGATTTGAATTGGTTTGTTAATATCAATTTTATTGTAAGCGGCTAATTTAGCAGCACCTACGCCATATTGACGACCAATCTTACCCAAATAATCACCTTTTTTAACTATGTACTTTTCAGGAGCGGCAATGGCTGGTCGGACGGGCTGCCGGCTAATAGTTTCAGTTGGTTGATAGTTATATTGAGGGCGTGTTTCTTCAGGTTTGATTACCGTCGTTTTCACCCGCTCGCTTGGGACAGCAGGAGCTTGTGTGGCTTGTTCAATTTTCTCTATTTCCGATGGTTGCGAGGAAGTCATTCCGGAGCTCTGGTAATACTTTCCATCTGGCGCCTGGATATATCCTCGCTTACTTAACATGTCATGTTTTTGACAGCCAACCAACAATAACGACAGACAACTTCCACTCAACACTAACATTGCGGTAATTTTCATTTGAAACCTCTCCTATTAATTTACTTAGCTTAAAGCTAATCTATTTGATTAAATAATGATTAATATTAAATATATGGACATTAAACGAAAATACAAAACCAAATCGTAAAATTAACTTTTTATATCTGATTAAATTTTTCGAGAGTTTTTTTAAATTTAAAAGATTATTCAAATTGTTATGTAGCATTCTGGAGTTCTGCACGGAGTTTGATAATGGCTTTTTCTTTTGCTTTAGCCTCAACATCAACGGCAACATCAATTTCCAGCCAGCAATCAGGAAAATCTTTAGGATTAATGTAATCAGCATGGGGTCGAGTATTCTTGGCGTTCCAGCCATCCCTCGGAGATGAGATATGAAAATGCGGCGTTACACTATTTTTTCTCCAAGTATTCGAAGCGACGTCAGTTGCTTCTTCAACACTAAACGAGTCAGGATTGCAACGATGATGATGAACATCGTAAACTAACGGGATTTCCAGATCACGGCATAATCCAATTAGGTCTGCAACAGTATAAGAACGATCATCATTTTCTAAAGTCAACCTTTGTTGCAATCCTGTCGGAAGTTTTTCAAAAACTTGGCGAAAACGTTGCAACACTGCTGTTTTATCACCATAAACCCCACCCATATGAATATTAATTTCATTTGCCCCAATTAATTCTGCAACCCGCAATTGGTGTAGTAGTTCTCGACGTGACGCCGAAGCCACCAATGGATTGGGTGAAGCTGGAACCACAAACTGATCGGGATGAAAACTTAAGCGCATATTATGTTCAAGCCCGAATATTCTGGTCTGCTCTAATGCCCCAAAAAGTTCATGACATTCTGGTAACTCCTCTAATTCATAGCCCGCCTCCGGATGTGTCACCAGTGGAAAAAGCGCTGAAGATATACGAAAAACTTTAATTTTAAGTTTATTAACTATTTTCATAGCTCGCAACAACTCCACGCCATTATGCCGGCAAATCTCTGACAATTTACACAATTGTTCACGACGATTTAACGTTTTCAAATAACGTAGTGTTGTAGTTCTGAACTTGACTGGCTCCTCAACAAAGAGACAGCATAATCCCAACTGTATATTCTTCATCAATTTCCCTTGTTCATAATTAACTTAGAGTCACCTCTGAAATATCCGTAGCATTGGAAAAAACCATGGCTAAACGGTCCATGCCTAGCGCGCAGCCGGAACATTCCGGCAAACCGTAATCCAATGCTTCAAGGAACTCTGTCGGTTCTGGATAAAGGTTCATACCAGTATTAGTACGCGCCGCTGCCTCAGCAGCAAAACGCGATCGCTGAATTTTAGCATCAGTCAGCTCACTGTAGGCATTAGCCAGCTCCAAACCGCCAATATACAATTCCCAACGTTCAGCGACATCACAACTGTCGGGTTTAAGGCGCGCCAATGACGCACGACATGCGGGATAATCCAGCAAAAAAGTCATTCGCCCCTGCCCTAATTCTGGTTCTATAAGCTCGTCCATAACTTCGTCAAAAATATCCCGTCGCAGAGCTTCGGCACTGGAGATTTTAGCATATTTTAAATATGCGTCATTAACTGTAATTATTTCCGGTTCAGCTCCAAGATCAATTTTAATGCCACGAAAATTAATTTTATCAGTGCCTGATATTTTTAGTGAAACATCGCGTAACATAGCTGTGGTGAATTCCAAAAGACGACAGTAGTCTACGCCGACTTCATACCATTCGAGCATTGTAAACTCCTCACGATGAGACTTACCGCGTTCATTTTCTCTGAAACATGCTCCAATCTGGTAGATACGTTCAAAACCAGCGCACAACAATTGTTTCATCTCCAACTCTGGACTACAACGTAAAAAATATTCGCCGGAACGCGGAGCCTCGATAAACTCTTCGGGTGCAGGTGCTTTAATGCGTATCGGGGTTTCAATCGCTACAAAGTTGTTTCTTTCAAAAAAACTACGAATATGCGAAAAAAGCCCGGCACGCATAGCGAGCCGGGCTTGAATATTCCCCAAAGTTTGGAGTCTTTTAGGCTTTGGAAACACGTTCAGCATATTCTCCAGTTCGAGTATCGATGCGGACAGTATCACCTTGGTTTATAAAGAGCGGCACTTGGATTTCATAACCGTTATCAATTTTAGCAGATTTAGTTACATTAGTAGCAGTATCACCACGTGCTCCAGGCTCAGTTTCAGTAACTATTTTTTCAATGAAAGTTGGTAATGTTACATCAATCGGAGCGCCATTGAAAAACAAAACATCACAATCTGAATTCTCAATTAAGAAAAACGATTTGTCGCCAATGACATCTTTGCCAACATGGACCTCTTCGTAGGTAGCAGAATCACTAAAAACAAAAAAATCACCGTCAACATATGAAAACACCATTTCACGTTCGTCTAAGTCTGGTTTATCAATTTTATCAACAGGTCGAAAAGTACGATCCATCGTCGAGCCGGTAATCAAATTTTTCATTTTACAACGGTAAAGCGCTGTACCTTTTCCCGGTTTACAAAAATCAAAGTCAGTAATTAACCACGGATAACCGTCAACTAGGACCTTGAGCCCCTTTTTCAAATCAGATGTGCTGAACATAAAATAATTTTTCTCCCAAAATTAGTGATTACAATTGTATAAGCTAAGTAACTTACACTAAAATGTCTTTTTTTCAAGGCTAAAACCACGGCACATCGGTAGTCTCGTATAAAAAAAATTAAGCATTAATCCCTTGATTGATTCCAAGTAAGCGATAAGATTATGACCTAACAGCCTCGAATGTTTGGTGTAAATAGTCATATTTCCACTACATAGAAAAAAACGTAAACTTCTATGGCATAGAATACCTTTTTAGTATAGAGTATATTGTTTTTCATAATTAATTTAACCAATTGAAAAATAAAACGCTATTGCCAGTTTGTTTGTCAAACTTTAATATGAAATAAATGGCTGGAAGAGTCGATTCAACTAAAATACTAATAACGCCATCTCAAACTATGAGAAGAACAATCTATAAAATCACCAAATGACAGTTAAAAAATCATATAAAATGTTGAAAAATAAAAAATTCACCCTCGTGGAACTCCTCGTTCTGATTTCCATTATCGCAATTTTGGCAGGAATGCTGCTGCCTGCATTGGTTAAAGCTAGAGATAAAGCTAAAGATATTTCGTGCAAAAGTAATATAAAACAAATTGCTTTGGCAAACGTCCAGTATATCGGTGACTATGATGGCTATTCCGTCCCATATAAGCAAGACGACGTTATGGGAACTGGCGACTATTGGCTTGGTTATGGTAATGGCAGTGCCAATGGTGGCGGTTACGACCTCACTCAAAACAGACTTTTAGGGCCTTATATTGGAGAAACCGGCAAGGTTTTTATCTGCCCTAACAACATCAGTCTAGTATCAGATATAATTCATTGTGAAAAGTCCGGATATGGATATAATTCTTTATGGTTGGGACGATATAAGTCAAAAGAGATCACTCATACTATCAAAGTTGTACAAATCAAAAATCCAGCAGCATTAGTTGCATTTGGCGATTCTGCTTGGAATAGTTCGCTGGGACCTAAATACTCGGCAACGTTATGGCCAGAAAGACGTCCTAGTGGCGATCCTGGATATAATTCAATCCATTTTCGTCACAACAATATGGCCAACATAGGCTGGCTTGATGGTCATGTTTCGCCAAAAGATATTGTCGTATCTGATATAATATTTGATGGCGCAGTGCTCGGCGATTTTGTTGAAGACGGACTAAACTTTGTATACAGTGGAATACCAGATTAACCTGAATGAGCGGGTTTGGGGATTTTTTTAACTACAAAGAACACAAGAAAACACAGGACTCGCCAAAAACTTAGGATGAATTGGGTGTAGACTCCGTATTTTTTGTAGTTTAAATAAAGGATAAATACTGTTCTAAATTAGCGCGCGCATAATGCGCGCGCTAATTTAATAAAACAATTATGTCATATTATTACTATTAACCAGGTGCTTTGCTTGAATACTCGGAGTGTTATTTTATATTAGTTCAGTCTTTAGCCCTGAAAACCCGTAGACATTTGTTCTACGAATAAAAATATGGAATATGAATAAATCTCACAACACTGATTTTTCGTTACTGATCAAACCGGTTTCATACCGTTGCAACCTTAATTGCCGTTACTGTTTCTATCTAGAAAAAGAACAATTTTTTGGTTCCGCAGCAACGATATCTCAACATGTTTTGGAACAACTGGTCTCCGACTTTATGTCAACTTCGCAAGCGAATTATGCTTTTGCTTGGCAGGGCGGCGAGCCCACGCTAGCCGGTTTAGATTTTTATCGCGAAGCGGTGCGTTTAATGCAAAAATACGGGGCCAGCGGTAAAAATGTTTCCAATGGATTCCAGACCAACGGTTCTCTGCTAGACGACGAATGGGCCGGATTTTTCGCGCAATACCGTTTTCTGCTTGGAGTCAGTGTTGATGGCCCGGTACAAATTCACGATACAAATCGGGTTAACCGTTCAGGAAGTGGCACTCACGCTGCGGTTATTCGTGGCATCGAGGCGTTGCGCCGCCATCAAGTGGAATTCAACGTCTTAACGCTGGTCAATTCTACCAATGTCGAAGAACCCTTGAGCGTTTACCGCTATCTTCGAGACGATCTTCACGTAAATTTCCATCAATATATCGAGTGCGTGGAGTTTGATCAAAAGGGCAAACTGCAACCTTTTGCGATTACTGCTGAAAAATGGGGCGAATTCCTCTGCACAATTTTTGACGAATGGTACCAATTCGATACCAGACGCGTTTCAGTACGGTTGTTTGACTCGATTCTGCATCGCATAGTCACTGGCCAGCCAAATACTTGCGCAATGAGCAAAGAGTGTGGCCAATATCTTGTAGTTGAACACGATGGCGGAGTTTATCCTTGTGATTTTTTTGTTCGTCCTGAATTGAAGTTAGGGATTGTCGGCAAACAACCACTTTTATCAATGTTAAATTCACCAAAAGCGCGCGAATTTGCGAAACGAAAAAGCAAAGTCCCAGCAATGTGTCGCAACTGCCGTTTTTATCGTTTTTGTGCCGGGGATTGCCCCAAAAACCGTTTTGAAAACCACAGTCTGCTTTGTGCTGGGTGGAAAATATTCTACGAACACGCGTTGGATAGACTATTAGAGTTGGCCGAAGGGATTAAAAATAGTCGTTGAATTATCGATCAATTTCATTATTTTCACCGTTATTATCGTTATCCACATTTATTGTTTAATGATCGCATCTTTCCCAGATTATTTTCAGAATCTGCCAATCTTTGATCATGGATAATGGAACTTCTGCGCCGGGTTCAGGCCTAAAATGTTCGATATAATTCGGCGACACTATCCAGCAACAGGAAAACGACATCCCGTCAAGGCAGGGTAGATCATTGGCATCTAGTTCCAGAACTGGACGCGGTATCTCCGGTTTTAATGTGAAACCTATGGCCCTGGAAGCTGCTACCATTGTATTGTCATGTCCCCAAAAAGAATAGATTTGGGCATCTTTAAACTCATTGCGCAGTTCGGCGATTGTCGCTAACGTGATCTGTACAGGGCGCCGAACCAAAGTTAACGGAAAAGCATTGCCAATTAAAATTATTTTTTCCATGTTACTGTTTTTACCATCCTTGTATAAACATTCTCAAATATTTCAAAACAATGCAATATAATCCGCTTTGACTTTCTATCAATAAATTTATAAAACAACGCTATACATTATGCAATTAAAGATCATAGATACTTTTATTTTTTTCGCTAATTTAACCCGAAAAGATTATCTATAAAAATACAAGTTCCGCTATGAATTATTATCAATCGATGCTATATTTATGCTTTCGTTTTTTGATTTGAACAATGATTTTGCGAGGCGGTAATGAGTGATTATAGTTATCTCGGAACTATCGAGAAAGAGCATGGTAACCTGATCAAAGGATTGCAGTTAATTCAATCTCATGAAGGATATATTTCCAATGAAAGCATCAAGGCGGCCGCAGGTCATTTTGGTATCGCTGAGGTGGAGGTCGAAGGAGTTTTAACCTTCTATACGCAATTTAAGCGGGTAAAGCCGGGCAAACACAAAATCAGCCTTTGCGATGGCACGGCGTGTCACATCAAGGGCAGTAGTCAGATTTTGGAATGGGTCAACAGTACCTTGGGCATAAAATCAGGCGAAACCGATGCCAATGGAGTTTTTTCTCTAGAAACCGTCGCATGCCTAGGTTGTTGCAGTTTGGCGCCAGTAATGAGCATCAATGGCAAAATTTTCGGCAATCTTGATCGTAAATCAACCATGAAAATACTGAAGGAGTATCAAAACCAATGATGGTTAATAATAAAATCAAAAAAATCCGGGTAGGTACGGCATCATGCGGACTGGCGGCCGGTGGAACGGCTGTTCTGGAAGCGTTGCGCACCCATGCTTCGGATATCGAAATCGACGAAGTCGGCTGTCTTGGACATTGTTACGCCGAACCGATGGTTGAAGTCATTACCAATGACGGCAAATCATTTCTTTATGCCGGCGTCGACGGTAAAGATAAAACTATTGCCAGTATTTTAAATCTCGAAGATAAATTCCGTTTCGAAATCCCTGCAATCAGAAAATCTAAAGAATTATTAAAAGTTTTAAAAATGGCAGGACATATCTGCCCAACTTCATTTGATGAGTATGTCGAACACGGTGGTTATATAGCGTTAAAAACCGCATTGGCCAATCCACCGGAATGGGCAATTGAAGAAATTAAAAAATCTGGACTCCGCGGGCGTGGCGGCGGCGGTTTTCCTACTGGACTGAAACTATCTTTCTTAGCAGCAAAAAAAGCTGAACAAAAAATTATTGTCTGCAACGCCGATGAAGGCGATCCTGGAGCGTTTATGGATCGTTCGCTAATGGAAAGCGTGCCGCATCAAGTTCTTGAAGGGATGTTGATCAGTGCTTATGCCACTGGTGCAACGCGATTAATCATCTACTGCCGCGCAGAATATCCTTTGGCGATTAAACATCTCAAAATTGCTATTGAACAAATTTATGAACACGGCTTGAATAAAATCAACGACCACGAACTGGATATTATGATCAAAGAGGGCGCTGGCGCATTTGTCTGCGGTGAAGAGACCGCAATGATTGCTTCGCTTGAAGGGAAACGTGGTACGCCGCGTTTTCGTCCCCCCTTCCCTACTGACCGCGGTTTGGATGGGTTTCCAACCTCGATTAATAACGTCGAAACTTTCGGCAATATACCGTTGATTATCAAAGACGGAGCTGAAGCTTATGCTTCAATTGGCACAGCAGGCAGTAAAGGTACTAAACTGTTTGCACTAGCTGGAGATCTAAAATATCCGGGTTTAATTGAAGTTCCAATGGGAACAACCTTAAATGAAATTGTTTTTGGCATTGGCGGCGCCGATCCAGATACAGTAAAAGCAGTACAAACCGGCGGTCCGTCTGGTGGTTGCATTCCAAAATCTCTATTTGACACTCCAGTGGACTACGATTCTTTGAAGTCGCTCGGCGCGATTATGGGTTCCGGTGGAATGGTCGTTATCTCTACTGAACGCTGTATGGTCGAAACGGCTCGTTTCTTTTTAGATTTCACTCATCGTGAATCATGTGGCAAATGTACTTTTTGTCGAGTTGGAACAGCGCGCATGTACGAGACATTAGAACGAATTGTTGCTGGAGATGGCAAACCCGAAGACCTTGATTTCCTTGACGATATTGGACCGAAAATCATCAAAGGTTCACTCTGCGGGCTTGGACAAACCGCACCAAATCCAGTATTAGCGACTTTGCGTTATTTTCGCAATGAATTCGAAGACCATGTCCTGCATGGACAATGTGCTGCACTTCAGTGCAATAATCTGGTAGATGTAATAATCTATAAAGATAACTGCATCAAGTGCGGCTTATGCATTAAAAACTGCCCAGTCGATGCCATCAGCGAAGATTTCGTGGTGGACAATAGCAAATGCACACGTTGCAATACTTGCATCGAAATATGTCCCAAAAAGACGATTGCCCGAGCTAAGAAAGGAGCACATAACCAATGACTAAATTTAAGATAGACGGTAAAGAGTTTGAGGCGGGACCTGAACAAACCATTTTGTCAGTCGCCGAAACTAACGGTATTTATATTCCAACTCTTTGTTACAATGAAACAATATCACGGACTACTTCCTGTTTTGTCTGTGTCGTGAAAGATGCAAAAACTGGACGTTTCCTGCCCTCATGTTCGGCATATCCTGCTGAAGGTGGCGAATACGAATCATCCTCAGAAGAGGTCGCCGACATGCGGCGGACTGCTTTGGAATTGTTGTTATCTGAACATGCTGGTGACTGCGAAGCACCGTGCACCATTGCATGTCCAGCTCACGCCAAAGTTGAGGAGTATGTTCGCGCCGGACGCGAAGGTGAATTTCTTGAGTCATTAAAAATTATCAAAAAACGAATACCGTTGCCGATGAGTATCGGACGGGTTTGTCCGCGTTTTTGCGAAAAAGATTGCCGGAAAAATGTTACTGGCAACGCCGTAGCGATTAATGATTTTAAACGTTTAGCTGCAGATCTGTTTTATGATTCTTATATGGAAGAATTGCCGCCGCTGACTGATAAAAAAGTGGCGATTATCGGTGCCGGCCCAGCTGGACTCGCAACCGCCTACCATTTGCGTTTAAATGGAGTCGCAGCCAAGATTTTCGAAAAGAAAGCCAAACCTGGTGGGATGTTGCGTTATGGCATTCCAGAATTTCGTTTGCCTAAAGCGATTTTAGATCAGGAAATTGCGCATTTCACCGAAATGGGCATTGAAATTGAGTGTGGCAAAGAGTTAGGCACAGATTTCACTTTAACTGAATTAAGTAGCAAATTTGATGCGGTCGTGGCCGCCATCGGTTGTTGGAAACCAGGTTCAATGTACGCCGAGGGCGAAGAATTAGCCAAAAAAGGGATTGAGTGGTTGGAAATCAATAATTGTGGCGGCGAAAATCCCGGTCGCACCATTGTGGTTGGCGGTGGCAATACTGCCATGGACTGCGCTCGCACCGCAATACGTTTGGGCGCGCCGACCGTGACCTGTTGTTATCGTCGTACTGAAAACGAAATGCCAGCTGAAGCAATTGAGGTTCATGAAGCCAAAGAAGAGGGCGTTAAATTTGAATTTTTAACTGCTCCACTCGGTATTCGCCAAGAAAACAACCAATTAATCATGACCTGCCAACGCATGGAGCTGGGCGAACCAGATGCGTCTGGGCGACACAAACCGATTCCCATCGCAGGTAGCGAATACGAAATTGAAGCAGATACAATTATCGCTGCAATTGGACAATCTACTGACGCCACGGAAGAGTTCGGTTTGAATAAATACGGCAATGTTCGGGTCGATCTCGGTAATTTCCTGATGATTGGCAATATTTTTGCGGCAGGTGACTGTGTTTCTGGAGCCGCAACCGTCGTTGAGGCCGTGGCAGCTGGACGCAAAGCAGCGCTCGGGATCCTCCGCATGCTTAAATTAACTGATGAAAAACCGGAGCGCACTATCAATGTTTCACGCGGACACTGGCGTGGTTTAAGCAAAAATGATCTAGTTTTTTTGCGCGATGATGTTTCCGACGAAGAGCGCACACCACTCGACATGCTCCCACTAGAAAAAAGAGTTTCCACCTTTGAAGAGATATCTCGCACCATGAAACCGGAAGAGATCATGGCAGAGGGAAAACGTTGCATTGAATGCAGTTGTACTGCCAAAGATGATTGTAAGCTAAAAGAACATTCTGAAGCTTGTGGCGCGCGCGTTGATGCCATCCCGGGGAAAAAACCGACCAAGTCGTATGACACCCGGCATCCGGCAATTATTCATGACAAAATGAAATGTATCAAATGTGGAATTTGCGTGAAAGTTTGTAAAGAGGTCGTCAAAGCCAATCTACTAAGCGCCAAAGAACGCGGTTTTAAAACCGAAATCGCCGCTGCTTACGGTTTGCCATTACCAGTATCTTGTACAGAATGCGGAGAATGTATCGAAGCCTGCCCAGTTGGCGCGCTTGACTGGAAAATAAAAAAATAACTTTAGCGTGATTCTCAATAGTCGTCATGCATTACTGTAAGGATTCCTATGAATTTAAAGTTAAAAAAATTAAAAAAATTATGTGGCGAAATCCACGATTTGAATACCGCAAACGCAGTTCTTGAATGGGATCAGCAGGTCAACATGCCAGCGGCCGGCAGCGCAGGGCGCGCCATGCAGATGTCGTTACTGAGCAGTTTGGCGCATGAAAAAGAAACCTCCGCAGAATATGGCGAATTGCTGGAGGAGTTAAAGAGCTTTCGCAATGAACTATCGCCGGAATCAGATGATTTCTGTTTGTTGCGTATTCTACAGCGAGATTATGAACGCGCCCGCCGCATCCCTGCCGAATATATCGAAGAATTCTCACGGGAAACCGGCACTGCCTTCAATATTTGGGAACAAGCTCGCAAAGCAAAAGATTTTAAAATATTCCAACCATCATTGGAACGCATCTTCAACCTGCGTCGTCAATACGCAGAGTTTTTTGCTCCTTACGCGGATTTTCCTGAAAGAAGTATA
>DLIO01000149.1 GCA_002483765.1 Lentisphaeria bacterium UBA7640
AAAACGAACCCCGAAATGTGAGTAATAACAAAACATTTTTTTTCATGGTTATTTTCCCAAGTTATTTTTTGATTATCCAATTAATCTAACGAGGTTAGCTAACAAATCAAGTAGTAACAGTAGTGTTACCCATTGGACGCTTGCCGTTTATCAACTTTTCATTTCAGCTTTCAATGAGACGCTTGCCGTTTATCAACTTTTCATTTCAGCTTTCAATGAGACGAATGCCGATTTTCTGTAGTTTGTTGGTAATGTTTTCATAACCACGGCTGATCATTCGGCAATTACTGATTTCGCTTTGGCCTTTGGCGCATGCCGCCGCAATAATCATCGCCATTCCTGCCCGAATATCGGGACTGGAAAGGCTCTGCGCGCGTAACTGCGAACGTCCAGTAATTACGACTCGGTGCGGATCGCAGACAATCGCATTCGCGCCCATACTGATCAAACGATCGACAAAATAGAGACGCGATTCAAACATCTTCTCAAAAAACATCACCGAACCCTCGGCTTGAGTCGCGGCGACTATCGCGCAACTCATCATATCTGAAGGGAATTGCGGCCACGGGCCATCTGAAATAACTGGCGTATAACCACCAAAATCAGGTTTTACCCGCAACTCCTGTTCCGCTGGGAGATAGATTGAATCTGGGTCAAGTCGAAACACGATGCCAAGGCGTTCGAACACTCGACGCGCCATCCAGTAATGACGTGGTTGCGTTCCGCGCAACGTCAAACTGCCACCAGTAGCGGCTCCCAGTGCAATAAAACTAGCCGCCTCGGTATGATCGCTGACGACACGATGTTCCGTGCCATGCAATTTTTCGACTCCAGTGATGGTAATAGTGTTACTACCTAAACCAGTAATCAACGCGCCCATTTTAATCAATAGTTCAGCCAGATCAACGACATGTGGTTCGGCAGCGGCATTGCGGATAATGGTTTCACCCTCGGCAAGCACCGCGACGGTCATGATATGTTCAGTGGCAGTAACGCTGGCTTCATCGAGAAAAAGTTCACGCCCTTTCGGACGTTTTTTGCAGGTAAACTTATAAATCCCGTCTAACTCAACCTCCAGTCCAAGCGAACGCAAACCGTAAAAGTGGGCGTCAAGGCGACGACGGCCGATAACATCTCCACCAGGCGGCCATAACTCCGCACTGCCAGCCCGTACCGCAAGCGGTCCAGCAAATAAAATTGAAGCCCGAACTTTGGAACAAACCTCGCGGGACAATGCATTAGTTTTAATATCTTTAGCACGAAGCGTGAGTCGGTTATTCTCAAATGAATTCTCGACACCGAGCATTGATGCGATTTCAAGCATTACCCGCAAATCGACAATATCTGGAACATTGTCCAGAATAACTTCTTCATCGGTCAACAGACACGCTGCAATCATCGGTAATACTGCATTCTTATTACCGCTGATCTGAACTTCACCACTAACCGGAACACCACCTTCAATCAATAATTTATCCATTTGCAAAATCCACCACGTCACGATATTTCAAGTTACCACCAAAAATGTCCAAAGCAGAACCAACGGTGTAGGCGATGCGTCCGCTTCCAATGCGCCGAATAGTGCTGATGTCATCCAATGAACGAATTCCGCCCGCATAAACTGCACTAACCGGCGAAAAATCAGCAATTATGGAGATCAGATTTTCATCAATCCCAGATTGCTTCCCCTCAACGTCAACCGCATGAATTAGAAATTCGGTGCAAAATTTCCCCAACTCGCTGAGCGAAGCCGCATTGACTTCGGTTTCCGTAAAATTCTGCCAGCGATCAGTAACAATAAAGTAGCGACCGGCGCGCAAACGACAACTCAAATCAAGGATTAAGCGTTCAGCCCCAATAATTTTAACTAACTCTTTCAAGCGTTCAAAATGTACTACACCGTCGCTGAAAATATATGAAGTAACGATCACCCCGGAAGCACCAGCGTCGAGCCATTTGCAAGCATTTCCAGCGTCAATACCACCACCGACCTGCATTCCTCCAGGCCAAGCTCCCAAAGCTGCTCGCGCAGCATCTTCATTGCCTGAACCCAGCATAATAATATGTCCACCAGTCAAATTATCGTTACGATACATTTTGGCGTAATATTCCGGCGGTTGAACCGAAACAAAATTCTCAACAGTAGATTCCGAATCATCGCGCAACGATGATCCGATAATCTGTTTAACCCGCCCTTGGTGCAGGTCAATGCACGGCCTAAATTCCATAATATTTCATACTCCCTCAGTCAATAAATTATAATCCCTAATCTAACTGAAAATAGAGCAGAAATCAAACAATAAAATCAAAGACCAACCGATAACTGATCAATCAGTTGTTTTCAGTCTTTAGAAACAGCGGGTACTTGCGATATTTCCCTAATGCTGCTGGAACTTGACCAGAAGCCAGATAGATGGTGTTATTGCGCCAATCAAAAATTACGCTGTAGATATTACAATCCAACAGCACATCGGGATGACGAAGAATTTTCATCACGGCTTCGGGAGTATCCATCGCAACGGCGCGAGCGATTTTATCGACCGAATTACGTTCGATATTGACTCCGAATTGAAGCGTATTATCGGCGGAGATTAAACCGTTAAGCGGTTCACGTTTGGAAATTTCACCACGGCGGTTGCGCTCAAACACCGCAATTTTTCCGGATTTAGCATCGCTCAACCCGATACAGAACGGCATCCCTTCCGGCACATTTAGCAGTTCAGCTTCAGCTGCCTCAAAAGTGTGGCAGGTTTCGGCGATTTCGCGCATTTTCAAAAATACTGGCATCTGACTGTAGCCTTTGGAGAATCCAACCTGATTAAAACTCATGGCAACTCCTTGAGAGTTTATAACATCGAGTGCGCCAATCATGCCTGGAAACGCCATATAAGTAGTGGCCAGCCGTTTGGGTGTTCCAGCAGTGCGAAAAATCGTTACGATATAATTGCCAATACCGCCCAAATTATCCCAATCAAGATTGTGAGCGTGCAACACGCTCCCATCTGCGCGTGCTGCCAAAACTTGACGACAGCCGGTTCCGGTAATACCCAGATCAAGAAAACTGTTGCCCAGCATCAGTGCTTGAACATCCGCACCTGAAGCGGTGGCAAGAGCGGATACCTCGACTTTCCAACGCGGATTGATCAAGTCAAAAAGGGTTGCAGCTTTTTTACGAGAGCCACTATAGTCATTTTGACCAATAATATTTTTGATATAGAGTTGTTCGAGTAACAAGATCGAATACTTCATCTTCTCGCCATGGATCTTGCCCATAATCGCTGGGTTAGCCGGCAGATCAACAACCCGAGGCACCGGTTCAGGTAACCATGACCAAACCCATTTTCTAAATGTAGCAGGGCCATTCGGAACCAAAGCCATCACAATTATCATCGCCAACAAAGCAAATAAGCCATAACGGAGTACTTTCCGAAATCTATTCTTCTTCAACACCGTTTCCATATTATCCTCGTTGAACTCAGTTATAAATAAATTATAGATTTAATTTACAGTCCTCGACGCCATAAGACAATCAACGAAACTGATTTAATCAAAATGAAAATTTTAACTACAAAGAAAAAAAGGGAAAGGGTTCATAATCCAGGAGGTAAGAGCCACAATTGGAAAAGCGATTCTTAAAAATTTAGATATTTTGGACTCTCAACTCGCCGTAGTTTACGGATCATAGTAAAAATTGCATTGCCACAACATTAAAGGCTATGAAAAGATAAAATCAAGGCTATATTAACTTCATTGTCAACAATAATTATCTTGCGAATAACAGCCGATATCATGAGAATAAAAAGGAGTTTTTAACAATGCATCTTGAAGAAGTTTTTAGAAGTTTAAAAATTGAGGATTCATATTTTGATGCCATTGCTTATGGCTGGTTGCGTTCAATGAACGATTTCCCTGCCGAAATCCCTGATTTCTTAATATTAGAAAACATCCGTGACAATTTCTCGTTTTCGGCACTAAAACCCGAAATGTTACCGCTGCTTGAAGAGATGGCAACCAGAGTCTGCGCGAATGACGCATTATTACGGCTGGCATGGCATGCTCACCGCAAGTTGACCATTTATGAAAATTCAGTTTTTCGTGAATGGCCAGATTTAGACCTTCAACTAGAAAGCCAAGGTGGAATGTTCTATCTATTGATTCAATGTTCAATTATCAGCCTGATACGTAACAAATATCGCGAAATCAAAATTCCTGAACAATACTTGGTTTGTTGTCAACGGATCGCGGGATTCGCGACAACCTATAACACCGGTTACGGTAAGCCTGGAATAAACCACAATCAGATGCGTTGGCCACGACACTATCTGAACGCAACTACGTTCAGAATAGGACGTTTTGAATATATGATTACTGACGCCTCAAACTATAACGCTCAGGTATTTCGTCACCGTAAAACCGGTAAAGTCTTAGCCGTTCCGGGCCCTCAAACACGTTTTTTTAATCATGATGGTTACACACTTTTCCCCGATGAAAAAAACGAAAGCGCTGCGTTTTCCGGTTCTTTTATTCGCAGTGGCAACACCATGCAGGCAGTTCCTTTTGACCCGCGTGGTTTTGCCGTTAATGAAATAATGACTATTGATGAGGCAGAATGGGAGCAAGTTATTGCGCCTCATCACAAAGTGCTTGGATTGCATATTCCAGAAGGCGGAAAAATGACTCTCGATGCATGTCGCGAATCTTTGGCTCTTCTGCATTTTGTGT
>DLIO01000059.1:0-22654 GCA_002483765.1 Lentisphaeria bacterium UBA7640
CAGGAATGATTATGTTGGAGTTTATCAAGAGGTTTTTAGTTTTGACAAAGACGGAAAGCCAAAGACTATCAAAGTTAGGCTACAATCTGATTTAGCGGTATTCTCAACCCAATGGATGAAAAACATCAAAGAACAACAAGGATTATAAACTGGGAAGTTGTATGGCTCCAGCTTAACGGCTGGAGCTACGACTTTACAATTATGTTCAGTTTATATAGTGCTTATAAGTATTTACCAAAATAATTATGATAAATCGGGTTATTGCTATTTCAGGAGTAATATTTGGGTGTCGTCTCCTTGAGATTAGAACAATTAAATTTCAAAACTCAGATTTCGGGGTTCGTTTTTGTTAGTTTATTGCCATAAACCTTTCTGTTTTTCACTCAATTTTTAAGGATGCTCTGTCCAGTTGTAGTATTTTCCACCAATAACGATATTTCTTGGGAGGCCAGGAGAGTTCTCTTTCTGGAGAATTCCCTCTGCACATCTTTAAGCCCAGCTATAACTCCACCTATAACTCCATCTTTCAGTTTTTTTCTGGGGCAATCGAAAATATGTGTATTGTTTATATCTCCTTTTCATGTCCTTCAATTTCATTGGGACGAATAAATAGCCATTGGCCTTTTTTTATAGTGTTCCTACTATTTAGGCTTTTGGTAGTTTTCTTCTAAAATCTTTTTCAGCTTTCTCGTCGATTAACAAATCAATGATTTCTTTATCAGGAAACATATCAGAAATTTTTTCTTTCACAATGATACCTAAAGAACGGAGTCTTCTCATTTTTGATGGACTATTTATTCTCAAACGTAATGTAGTGCTTTCCTTTAGGCATTTGACAAAAGCACTAGCAAGTCGGTCATTGAATACTTGGAACATCTTGGGAATAATAACCGCTGCTTGATTTGCATAAAAATCCGTCCTGCTAAATTGAAGACTACTTCCGACACTTCCGACGTATGTATGTGTTATTGCCGAAACATAGGCATCCGTAAACTCTTCAGGAATGACTGCGGCATATGGTTTCAATGCAACAACACATCCATCTTCAATTGTCCATTGGTCAAGATGTTTTCCAAGACATGTCACTAAAGGCCCCACCTTATATTTTCTGGCTCCTTGAGTTAAGTATGTGGTACCTTTGACAAGGATTGCAAATTGAAAGGCTTTATCTGTTGCAATCGAGTCACTTTTGACATAAACTGCATCAACTCTTCGTATTACATCAATTTTTATTGGTTTTGTTATTGATTTCCATAAGATTGGAGCTACCAATTCAATATTAGAAACAAGGGTACTAGAAGAAGCTTTGTTTATATATATTGTGAAAAGTCGATGAGTTAATTCGTTTTTATATATTTCCGGTAAGTCACCGATTCCATTTTCAATTGCAATTTCATTTCGGTCATAATCAGAAGAATCCATTGTTTTTATATAATCATCGATATCAATGATTTGAGATGGATATTCTTCATTTATAACATATTTTAGACAGTCTTCAATAAAAGAATAAACCTTCAATGGAGTTGGATTACTGCTTCGAGGATGCCCTGAAAAAAAATGTCGTGTTTCTTTTGAGTGCTTTAGTAATTTACTTGCCTCCCAGCCAATTACCCCTATTTTATAAGCCCCTTCAATAAGCTGGTCATCATTTACATTATTTTGGAAATCTTCGTATGATTTTACGGACAATTTCATTTCTTTGTTGAACAAACTAAGACTACGAAATGTAATTTTATTGCGCAAATCATCGACTACAGCATTCCAAAACAATCCAATTGCACTTCGATAACCCTCCACTAGAAGAACTTGAAGAGCTTCTGTTATATACGGATTGTCTCGCATATCTTCACGGACACGGCTAAGCGAATTTTTAATCAAAGGGACAATATCAACATGCCCATTGTTTTTTTGAATTTCATTTTCCATCTTTCACCTTACCTTTTTTTACTTCATTATTCATTCATTCATTTATTTAAATGTTTATTGCTTTCTTCACGACCTTCATCACCATTCGAACAAATACGCACGGAATATTAAGAATCAAGTCTCAACAATCACCGCTGACCGGAGCGAAACTTTTTCAAGAGATACTCCAATTCATGGTCTTCTTTTGATACAAGTTCCCCGTAACTAGCCATTTTCTGCTCCTCCTACTTTTGTTATAAACTTTATACCCTATGCGTGATACCATAATGCAAATAACTGTTTTCTCAATGATGCTTGTTAAGTTTTGACAAAAACTTCTAATATATTTCTTCAATATTAAAAATAAGAAAGCATCTACATATATGCTCGTTTAATTTTTTTGCGCTATCTTGTAATGTGATACATGAGGCTGATTAATGCGACTAAACCATTTGTATCCCTGTGATTTTGAGTCTGCAAATTACAGTTGGTTGGGTTCCTGAGCAACAGCAAGAGAATGAGAAACTCACATTGTATATCGAGCATTATTCCAAAAGAAATTCCCCTTGTTCTTTGTCTTGAGTTGATGGAAAAATAGCAGTATTTTTCATTTTTCTGACTTTCTCAACATAGGCAAGAGGAATAAGAGCATCTTTATGGAAATCAGCTGCAAGGTGAACATTTTCTAAGCCTTGCCAAGTATCAGGAGGAACATGTTCTGTCACTATCATTTGGAAATCTATGCGCTTTGTATTCATATCTTTGATAAAAGTGTCTAACAATCTAAATGCCGCTTTGATTTTAAGTTCATCTCCTTGTTCTTTAAAGTCTTCATCTGTAGAAGACCAATACGGTCGACTAGGCTGGTCTATTAATAAATATGAAGGAATGAACTTCACCTTTCTCTCGTGAATCTTTTCATGTAACCCAAGAAAAAGGTATAAATGCAAAAACATATGGTTAGAACTACTTCCGATATCCTCGACATAGTCTGCTCCTGGCTTCCGTAAGCGCAAGCATTTTTGTGGGAAGTCAAAATATGGAATGTAATCTTTGTAGTTATCAAGAACCTCTGGGGTTTCGTCCATGTATTTTTTTATTGCCTCTTCTAGTGCAGCTTTGAATAGATTAAATTTCTCACTTATATCTTCTATTTCAATGCTTGCAATATCTCTTTCCAATCGCTCTTTGTTGAGAGTTGAAGTGTAAGTAGAGTCATCAGAGAAAATTTCTAACTTGGCTTTTACTTCTCCTAAAAAAATAAATTTAGCGGTATCATTCTTCAAGTTTTTCAATTCTTTAGGAAACTCTAATAATTCCGATTTCTTTTCGCCAATTTGTTTTTCACGTTTACGAATCAAATCAGATATTTTTAAATCCATTGGAGCTTTTTTCTTCAAAACGTTTTTTATTTTCTGCAAATCCTGCTCAAACACTCCAAAAACATCATCAAAAACTGATGTTTTAATAAGACTATCTTCTTTTTCTCGTAGAAACTCAATTGGCCGCAAACTATCTTCAATAGAAGCAAGGGTTTTTTTGTATTCAGCATATTCATTCTGTATCCTTTTTAATCGTCTTAGTTGCAAATTAAGTTTGTAAATATCGCGCTGAATAGATTCATAATCAGACACATCGTCAGCCACTAGAGTGGCATGCATTTTGTCAACACTATCCTTTAAAACGTCTATTGCTTTCGATGCATCTTTTATATCAGCTTGAATAATCCCATATGCTCGTGCTTTCTCAACTACCTCTAATATCTCGTCACTATACTTTGTCTTTTTTTTCTCAAATCTATCAAGTCGTAGTTGTTCTTTGTGGAGTTCCCCCGCTATTTTTTCTTTTCTTTCACGTAATATGATATTATTTAAAGTGTCTACGCCTGTTGCTAAATTGAATATTCGCTGTAATGCTTCAATATATCTAAGATTACTTTTATGGTCAAAGAAGGTTTTACTGCTGGTAATCGTATCTTGAGAGATGATGTTAAACATCAAGAAATATCGAAATGATATCTTAGACCCTAGTGAAAAAAACTTGCCTCCATATGGCACTTTCACTTGATTAGTGATTGAGAACTCCGTCTCAATAATTTTTCGGAGTGCATCTTCATTGATATTTGCATTAGGAGAGTTTTCGGGTGTTTCTCCTATTGATGAAAAATAATACTCTTTAGATTCCTTTCCATTCTCGAATCTTCTGCGCGCAATGGTGAATGTTTTATCATTAATAGTAAAATTAATACCATACCATTCGGTGTTTTCGTTCACTACGCTATCGGAAATGGTTTTTTTACTTGATAATAGGCAATAGTCAATGATGTTGAAGATATCGGTTTTACCCTTATTGCTACCTCCTGTAATGACATTTACTTTATTGGGTTCAAAATTGATTTTTCGTATTTCCTTTTCAAAAAGCCATAAAACCAAATAATTGAAATGCATATTCACAGTCTTACCCTCAAATTTAAATAAAGTTTTTCACTGCTTTCTTCTAAAAGCCTAGCGATTTTTCCAGATGCCTTGGATATCTGCCCAACACGGTTTCCCATGCCATTATTATACTCAAGAAATTTCTTTACCATTATACCATGCTCTCCAAATTTGATGAACTCCAGCGTTATTAGAAGTTGGATAGTATTTGTTGTTAGTACGATATTGTCGTAGTATCTTGCGTTAAAGTTGATAAATAAGTCAATGTTTTTTACTATTAACTCTTCAGAACAGCGGAATGACACATTTTTTCTGCTTAAATATCTTATTGTTTCAGAGTGGGAAGCTAGTGGCATTATTAGAAAAACTTTTTCCAATGGAAGACTCTTTTCTGGAGCCTTTTGCAATACAAAAATAATGGCTAATGCTCCGACACCAATATTATTATATAGAGGAATCATCATTTCCTCCAGATTGATAAAACTCTTTCCAGTCTTTACGCCAACCTATACGGAGAACATCGGAAAGGTGGTAATATTCTCCATTACTTAATGCTATTTCTAGTTCTTGAAAATCAATCGCTAGTTGGGTTTGCCGAATTTCATCCAAAACGGCAAGTGCTCTTTGCTTCAGTTCATCTTTTGAGGAAGCGATTTGTCTGTACACTCTGCGAAAAATATTCTCCCACCTAACAATAGCATCTTCGTCAAAATCCTTTACTTCGCGACTTGTTAAAACTCCATCTGTAACAAAGCGAAGTAAATTGTCCTCCAATCTTAATTTTTGCATCGTGAACTTGAGCATTTCTTCGAAATTTGATGCGGGAATATCGCCAATGTCTATAAGTTGCTTGATGAAAATTTGTTCGTCTAGGGCCTCAGGAGGCAACGAGTCTGTATGTCGACAAAAAGCTAACTTTCCACTCCGCGCTTTATCGAAAAAACGCTGATAATTTTTAAAGAATTCATCAAATGATATCACCACTTGTTTACGATTTCTAATTAAATTGAAACAATTTTCTAGGACTGCGGAAGAAAAATATTGCCAAGTTTCTTCTATTTTATTCTCTGGAATTAGCTTTACTCTCATAGCTTGTTTGCACTCTCCAATGATATCATCTTGCCCTAAATCAAAACCTATTTTATACAAAAATTCAGATAGAACATTGTCAGACAGGGATAATACTTCCTCAATATATGGGATTATCTGTTTGTTTTTAGTCCTATTTTTAATAGAGGAAATTACCGATTGTACTTCAGCAAATGTCACGTCGCCATATTTATATTTGCTCAGAAGACAAATAAAATCATTATTTTCATTACTCTTTTTATTCGAAGTTAGAAGAAAATCAGTTTTATCAATAAACTCCTCTTGTTTTCGGGCCGTTCCACGTCCAGAGTTTTCATCTGTAATTATTTTACTCCAGTTGTGAAGAGTTTTCCAAAGGTCTATATCCATAGTCGTAAGATTAACTGGTGTTCCATCGGCGGAATCTTGCACAGTGTGCTTAACCTGTACTAAAATTTGGTTAGAATTATCCAACTCAATATGAACATCCTCACAGACCTCGAACCCTACCGATTCGTCCGATTTCATTTGTAAAAGTCTTAAAATAAAATAGTAAAGCTGGTAAATATAACCTGCGGAGATGGCATCGGCAGACACTGTATCCGTAAATTGCCTGTTTGAATTCAAATGTATTTCCTTTCTGAAGTTTCTCTGATAACCCTATTTAATAGCTCACAAAGTATTGTAAAAGTATTCTATGACAATCAATAATATCTGTTATAACAGATTCTCCCTCAAACTCTTCATAATGGTATATCGAATATAATTCACTTATAAACGTAAATCAATCCTTGCCCCAAATAAATTTATTCCGAATTCAGTTTAAATCGTCCCAGCACATGAATCCCAGAAGGAAAAGTCACTAAAGAGGACTACCAATAATGAAGGATAAAAGTCTTATCCTTGCATTTGAGGGAAACTATGTTTTGATTTTTAGCTCGATATTCTTTCACTATTGATAATGCCGTTTCCTTTCAAGAAAGTTAATAGCTTAAAACATTCACATAATCCCCCCTGCGTCTCATTTGTAATGAAAATTATTTTCGAATTATAACGGCTTTCATATATCAATCAAGCACTTTTTTATAATCTTGGCTTGTGCTTATGCAAACTAGCACGTTGACAGATGAGTTGACCATCTAAACATCTTTTTTTGCCGTATTGTGTAGCAATTAATTTTTTATCGGTGTTTTGGTCTTTCCATTCACTACTGAGAAATAAAAAATGTTGACATAAAACTCTACTGATAAGAAACGTTGAGAAAAGTTCAACGGGCACAAATTATTTCTGACGGGAGTTAGAGTTATGAAAACTACAAAATTAACCACTAAAATGAAAAGCACACACCAACTAAAGCAATTGCAGGCTTACGGCCCAAGTATCCAAAAAATAGGCGACAGCATCAACATTGATAGTAAAACGCTTAGCCAACGGCCAATTATTCAACAAAATGGATTTTTCAACATCAACACATCAGGCGTTAGTCTTTCCAACGTTCAGCAAAATGGCTTTGCCAATCTCAATATATCAAATGCTAATCTTTACCTAATAAAACTAATACTTCCATCAACATCTTTAAAACTGAAAATGCTTCGTCTTGTAATTTTATTGATATTGATATTGATATTGATATTGATATTGATATTGATATTGATATTGATATTGATATTGATATTGATATTGTGTTTTTGCTTTCCTCTTCAAGTACAGATATTGGGGTTTTCTCAGTTATTTCAAGATTTTTTGCTGCCAATACTGTTAGGAACATTATATGATTGTATCCCATATCGAATAAAACTATTCTTTTCTCTTATGCAACAGAAACCAAGCCGCCATAAAGTCGAGAGAAAATTCAAGGCAAACTCCACAAACCATGCCCCCTTTATTTTGCAAGACAACACTGTTATGTATGCCTCTCCCAAACGACACAGCAGAATAATCACAGACTTGTCATTTGGAACTGAAATCATCGTGTTAGGTTATCGCAAAGAGAGACGTTGGTTTTTGGTAGAATGGACAAGTGATGAGCAGGTCAAACGAGGTTGGGTTCTCGGGTGCTACGTATTCCACCCTTAGAAATATTGAAAGTAAGCACAATATTTTAATGCCATCCAAATCTATTTTTCGGTTTATGAATGATTGATAACCTTTAAAATTAGTTTTAATGGATAGGCTTAGCAATTAGAAAAGCCATATAGTTTTGCGCTAACAACAGGGGCTCTCAGGGCGAGATTGCGTTGAATGCAGGGCTTGCCCCTGTAACGAGCCTGTGTCGAGCGCTAGTATGTGCTATGGCAACTACTATTGGGTTATCTTACCATGTGCTAAAATGATACCCATTTATTTTGAAGGTTTTATCCCCCAAAGATTTATAGTTTTGCAATTGTTCAAATTGCATCAATCTCTTTCATTATTCTGTCAGTCTCTGATAACGCAGTAATCATCTTTTGATAATGGCAAATATCGTCATAACTTAATTCTTTAGATTTTCTGTCTTTTAGCCATTTTTGGGCAGGTTGATAACCACCAATATAGAACTCCCAAGCAATGAGTGGGATGTTGTCAAAATATTGTTTGTCGTTCAGCCATATTCTGCCAAGTTGTTTTCTTGCATCAGTTATTTCCCAGTCTGCGTTACCTATTGCACGAGTTATAATATTTCCTCCAGCTATTGGGTATTGAGCAAAGTCGCTTTGAAGTCCAGTAGTCTCCAACAAATGAAGTTGTCGAATTTCCCCACCAAGTCTAACCAGTTGCCAAAATATTTCTTGATTCTCAGGATATGGCACTCGTGGGAAGTCAATTTTCAGGAACTCTTTGTATTTTTCACGATAAGTTGGAGAATGTAGCACTGCGTAAATATAGTCAAGTATATCTATTGGCGCAAAAGTTCCATCTATATCCTCTTTTTCATCTGTAAAAATCAAACCTAACTTTGAAGCTATATCCTCAACAATTTTCATCTCTAAATTCGGTTCGCGACTAGTCGTTGATAATATATCATCGCTGTCAGGATAGAGATAAAGAGGAAACAGTGTTGTTATTTCACTTGTTTTATTTGAAACATAGGAACTTTCAATAATATCATTCGTAATGAATGAGTGCACATATTGATTCCCTGTTTTAAAAAACTTACATAGAGTCAGCCCTATGTTTTCACCTTTCAGGAAATGTTGCATCGTTTCTTTTCTGCTTCTTTCGATGAAATTATCATTATAATAAATATATCGAGAATCAAATGGTCTGTAGTTTATTCGCCTAAAGTAATTATCATTAATATTGCCTGCTTTTATTTTCACATCGTTTATTTTCCAACTTTTATTCTCTTTTAAATTGTACTTGGAAATTAATTCGCTTTTATCCATTTTTCTAAAATCGGTTAATCTTTCTTTAAGTACATCTAGACTTTCATCTATAATAAAATTGTCTCTAGAAGTAACAATGCCAACATTACTTATTGGAAATAAATCAGAAACGTAAAAACCTTCATCATATTTTCCTTGTAATTCAAAATCTTTAGGCACAAAGAAATAATTGGGTTCAACATTCGACAATTCTTTGTAGTCGATTATTTTCAACTTGTTTTCCCTCAAAAATTTATATTTATCATCTCTTTTTCCGTAAAGGTCATAGTGA
Organism: Lentisphaeria bacterium UBA7640; assembly: GCA_002483765.1. Lineage (GTDB taxonomy): Bacteria > Verrucomicrobiota > Lentisphaeria > Victivallales > Victivallaceae > UBA7640. Next base: position 9,045 of record DLIO01000059.1, read on the forward strand.
TATACTTTACCCAGTTCGCCTGCTTTCTTTTTGCCAGTTTTTACGAATATATTGATTGATACGCCCTGCTGTATATCAAAGACATTTTCATCTTTACTACCATCTGGACAGGTTTCCTTTTTTTTGCTGTTGCCATGCAAATCAATAGTATAAATTTTGTCATAGGTTTTTAACAAATTCCAGCGCATTCCACGAAAAGTGGGATTATCAAGAAAACCATGTGGATTAATAAAAGCGAGAATACCTTCGCCGTTCTTTTCAATAAAATGTTGACCATAACGCAAAAATTTTACATAATCGTCATTTATCCATTTAGGATTTCTCTCTTTAAGTTTTTCTTTTCCTCCAGGCTCTTTTTTGTAATCTTCCATCAAGTCCATAATCCATTTACCCTTGTTGGCACTTTCACCACTGTATGGTGGATTGCCGAGAACGACCATCACAGGATTATCTCGTTTGATGTGGTTTGCTTCATTTGCTTCACGTGAAAGCCAACTAGCGAACAGAGTTCCAGTATCAGGATGATGTTCCTCAAGTGAATTAGTCAGATATACGTTAAGACGATTTTCGACTTTAGGTTTGTAACCAGTTTCATCAAGAAGCATTTCAAGTTTCAAGTGAGCCATGGAGTAAGAAGCCATCAGAATTTCAAAACCGTTGAGACGTGGTATTAGATGGTCTTCAACGTAATTATTCCACACACCTTGCTGTCTTTTAAATTTATGGTGAATCTGTTTAACAACCTCTGCCAAAAACATTCCAGTTCCTGTAGCAGGGTCAAGTATCTGTACTTTGTGAACCTCTACCTCTCGATAAACATCTTTCCCTTTATTTCTACCTTTGGTGATGGCAGTGCCTTCGATAACTTGTTTGATTTTAGTTTTGGACGTGTCAGCGAGCCCCTTAGGTAAATTAAACTCAGTTTGCAAAACATCATCAACGGCACGAACAATAAAATTAACAATTGGTTCAGGGGTGTACCAAACACCACGACTTTTCCTTAATCTAGGGTCATATTCAGCAAGAAAAGTTTCATAAAAATGAATGAAAGGGTCTTGTGTTTGGGTTGAACTACCAAAATCTTTTAATAAAGCGTTTAAATCAGTTACTCGAAAAAGTTCTGCTAGTGCATCGACAATCCATTCAATCCTACTGTCAATATCATAACCTGAAATGTATTGAAAAAGTTTACGCAAAAAAGGGTTTGTCTTAGGGATTAGTTCAGCAGCTTGCCTTCTGCTGAAATCATCAGGTGTCGAGTCGTGCAATCTAGCAGCAAACATACCGTATGCGATGGTTTGTGCATAGAGGTCAGCAAAGCCCTTGAGGGTGATGTCGTTAATAAGAATTTGTTGAAATGCTTTAAATTGCTCATATAGAGTAGTGTTTTCTTCGTTTTCTTCATCGCTATGTAATGCAGTTCCAATAACTTCTGCCAACATTTTGGCTTTCCCTGCCATCATAATTGATAATTTGGACGCAGATTTAATGGTTTGCCCCTTGTAGCGACAGAAATCATTAATCAAACTGGTAAATTTATCAAAGTTTTCAGGAATTGGAATAACTTTATCATCTCTAATCTTGGCAATTTCTACAGAAGTAACGAATTCACCATTAAGATATAATTCAAAGTCCAAATAATCGGTAATAATCAGATTGTCTAGGGATTTTTTATAGCGATTAAATTGTTCTTGGTAATCTTTACTGGCAATATCTTTACCCACATCTTTTGCTTCGATAAAGCCAACAGGAATCCCTTTTCGTGTGATAATATAATCAGGAGCGCCACAGGATATTCTTTTAGGTTCATTGGTAATGGTAACACCTTTAGCGATGTCATTAACCAATGTTTGTAAATAAGCACGATAACTATGTTCAGTAGCAATTCCTGAGGCAAAGAGTTTCTTCACTTGGTCAAGATAGATAGCGATAGGCATATTATTTCCCTTTGTTCATTTAACGCGAGGAGGGTCTGCAACACTCAAAACCACATACCTCGTAATAAAAATAGAACATAACACTAAAAAATCAAAGATACAAAACATTTACAAGGCAAAATTAAGTGCAAGTTGCAGTAAACTTGAGAGTTTTAATGAAACAGATGAGTTGCTTTTTAATGATTAAACCCTCGTTGAATAACCAGCAAAACAAGCAATATGGAGCGCAAAAGACTTGAATTTCAACATAGCCTTTATAACTACCCCTTAGTGACAATGTTGCTTTAAAACGCTCCTAAATGGATATAGTTTTCATTCCCATAAAATCCATCATCACCACAAAATAATGGAAGAGTTTTCGTGTTTTGATGAAATCGGTACAGCACCTATTCCAGCCACATAAAGATATTACTCAAGTTGAAACCAAATCCTGTTTTCACGTAGAAGCCCCAAGAAAGGATTCGGGAAAGTTTAACAAAGAAAGCATCAATATATTTTCTCGTTTACACAAACACCAATAAATGACATGGGAAATTTGTGTGAAATCTAGTTAACTTGAAATGACCTCTTTAATTTTGTTTAGATTGTGATTAGCAATATAATAAAACTCGTCGTATTATATATTTTATTTGAGAGCAGTAGTCTCATAGCAAAAGGTTAGTTTTTTTTGTAGAGGTGATGAGAAATGAAAAACCCAATGATTGTTCCTAATTGCAAGTCCTATTCTTTTGATAGATTTATGGGAAAGTTTTTTCCTGAAAAGAAAGTCCTTAATATATCACATCGCCCTAAGTCTAAATATTTGCCTAACGATTGCTATGAAAATGTTAAAAAACATATATCTCAAAATGGGGGCGATATTGTATATGGCTGGAGTATTTGGGAATGGCCACAGGTTTTTATTGAAGCTTTTCATCACGCTCTTTGGAAAAATCCCAAAGGACGACTTATTGATATTTCCCCTGATGATACTACACTATTTCCATATAGATTATTTGTTGAAGAACCTGATGCAATTTTCGCTGATGAAATGCCTAGGTATCAAAATAAACGGATGCTATTAAATGATGACCCACTAATAGGAGAGTTCATTACTACATGTGAAGAATTCGATAAAGCATTAGCACAAATAAATCCTGGTCAATATGGATATGTCACCGAAACACCAGAACTCATGCTTATCCGACTGAAAAGAGATAACTTACAAAGAGAAATAAGACAAAAATACCCCTAATTTCTTGCCTCATATTGGACAAACACTTTTAGAAAACCACTCGGATGATTATCTCGCCGCGCCATTTGGTTCGTTATACATTCGTTTGTAAAGCTGGAGATTGCCAATTTATGAGGAGAAAGAAAGATGGCAGCCTGCAAAATTTAATATCTGATTTTCAAGGTAGTTTATGGACAACACAGAAACAAAATGTAACACCAATATTTTGACATATATCTATGAAATTGGATTATATGTGCTAATGCCAACACTTTCCATATTCATCATGAAAAGAAACAAAAAATAGAGAAATATTTTGTTGTCGTTAATGATGATAATGTTACAAGACGATTTGGCGAAAAATCAACATCATGGTTAGCATTGGCAATTAGAGAATTTGGTATTAATATCCTACCAGTAGACTTGCCCCCAGACAAGATAAAAACACTAAAAGAAGCCCAGAAGAGACAAGATATTACAAAAAAACATTAAAATCTGCATTCCCTTTTATTGGTTATCTTTTAGCTCCAAAAGAATATTATCTTATGTGATTTAATAAGCGCATAAGTTTACCATGCAAAAACAGTGCTTCTGGTGTCATTTAAAGGCAATTCGCGTCTTGTGTCTAAAACGGAGTGCAAACATAACAAATCAATCTCAGAGATAGCCTAAAGGCTTGCTTTGATAATTCTTTTACGTCTGGACAATTCACAAGGCAAGACAAAGAGGAACATCCTTTAAATTGAACATTCTTATCTTTCTGAGAATATCTACTTTTAACACAATTTAACGATGTGAAAGCCAATTAAAAACAAAAGCGTATATTTGCATTAAAACGAATGTAGAATTATACTATGCCTGTCGTTTTGAACTTAAATATAAAAACTGTTACACAAAGTGTTACACAGGAAAAAGAACAAAAAAACATAGTTAAATTGCTAATAACCAAATGCTTACATTAACTTTGGCGGAAAATCCCTCTCTCTCCGCCACTATAAACTCTTTATAATCAAAAAGTTACACGAAAACCTCAAGCAATTAATGAAGAATATTGTCAAATACCCCCCCTACTCTCTTCCTGTTTTTTTAATTTCTATAATTTAAAATATGTTCGATTTCACTAAGGATTTGTAACAATCCGTCACGTTAACGTGGATTAGTTTGGATATAAGCGATCCCATTGTCCCGATCATAAACAGCATGATAACCGCCGCCGTTGCTTCGGCGTTGTTTAGCCACAATACCATGCGTTACTTTTGCTGTGCTCCTACTTTGCGACGCGGTATAGGCCTCATGATCATAATTTTCAAAAGTTTGATGGTATTTCCTTGTTTCGATAATGCTATTGTAGCGAGATATTACTTCAGGTTCGACGATCTCTTGAAAATTCCAAGTGGGGTTAGCATTTTTCTTAAAATCCTCCTCGCTGGTACGAAATTCAAATGCAGTATAGGAGTAGCTCTTGTAAAAAGAAATATTCGATGCGTCTTCCGGTAGCCATTTCACTCTAGCGACATGTTCACCAAATTCAGGATTAGAGTTGGAATATATAACTAATACAAGCCATAGCAACGCTAGCAAAAAAGGAATACTTAGACAGCCAATTCCGATAAAAAAAGCTTTCTTCCCAGTGATGATCCAAAGTAAGAATAAAATACCAGCTGGAAAACAAAACAACAACAGTAAGACCAAGAAAATTGTTTTTTTCGTATTTAACCGACGCTTTTCCATAAATTTCTCCATTTAGATACAACAATATAGTTTTTGCTCTTATTCTTTACAAAATGACCCGATAGATTTTCAAGCAAAACAGAGCAAAATAGAGCGCATTCACATTCAATGTGGAATTCGAAAATTCTTCGCCAATTATGTTCCCATGCAACTCCAAGCAGGACAATACTCCATGGTTTTGGAAAGATATATCTATGGATTTCGTTGTCTTCTAGACTTTAGAAATAGAAGCAATTTGTAACATTGTTTGAAAATATGTTCCAAAACTGAAAAATTTAAAGATTTACTCTTGAAAACGAAGTGGATACTGATATATTTGCATTTCACTTTTTAAAAGGGCGGTTAGCTCAGCTGGCTAGAGCATTTGGTTTACACCCAAAGGGTCGGGGGTTCGAATCCCTCACCGCCCACCATTTTCTTTGCTCCAAAATTAATTCCCTCCTTTTCCATTCCTTTTGTGCTTTTCGTGGTTAAAATCGTACATGCAGACCTCCATGGCTCACTTCTACGACGACTTTCGACAATGAACATGAGTAAGAATATCAACGCATGGACTGATACTGTTTTTTTATTTAAACTATTATAAATTCTAATTATTTGCATAACCTGTCATAAAGATTTACAGTAGCAATGACAGAGCTATCTGGAAGGATCGTCAACCACAATAGCTAGACTCAATTTAGTAAAATGCATACCGCATTTTTTAATACAGGTTTTTTATGAGCAATGAACTTTTTCCGAGAAAACGGCGGGTAAGATATAGCGGCAAGAATCCACGAAAGTTTGAAGAAAAATATAAGGAATTAAATCCTGAGCGCTATGCGAAGGATGTTCAAAAAGTGATTGAGAGCGGACGTACTCCCGCCGGCATGCACCGCCCGATTTGTGTCAATGAAATCTTGGAAATATTAAATCCGCAACCAGGCGAAACTGGTTTGGATGCCACACTCGGATTTGGGGGACACGCGAAAGAGTTGTTAAATCGTATTACGCCTGGCGGACGGTTGTTCGGAATTGATGTTGATCCGTTCGAACTACCCAGAACCGAAACTAGGTTACGCAATCTCGGCTTTGACGCAAACACCTTCATTGCCAGAAAACTCAATTTTGCCGGGATTATCAAACTTTTGCCGGAAACTAACGGTGGTTTTGATTTTATTCTCGCCGATTTGGGGGTTTCATCAATGCAGATCGACAATCCAGTCCGGGGATTCACGTTCAAAGCGGATGGACCACTTGATCTCCGGCTCAATCCCGAACATGGGCAGCCCGCTTCAGCATTAATTCATTCCCTCACGGAAAACGATATCGAGAAATTACTTCGAGAAAATTCCGACGAACCTCACTCCAAAGCCATCGCAAAAAATATTTTTCAGCGCCACGCAACCATTAACACCACCGCTGAACTCGCTGCCACTGTACGCCAGGCACTCGCTCACCTTGAGCTCGAGGATGCAGACCAACAACGACAAATCACTAAATCATTACAACGTACTTTTCAGGCGTTCCGTATCGCCGTTAACGACGAACTCAATGCGCTTAATCAGTTCTTACGCATACTCCCATACGCCTTAAAACCGCATGGTCGCGTCGCTATATTGAGTTTTCATTCTGGTGAAGACGATCGAGTAAAAAAAGCATTTGCAGATGGCTTTTCGTCCGGTCTATATGACGATATCTGTCGCGAACCGATCAGAGCAAGAGCGCAGGAACGCTATGACAACCCGCGTTCAAAATCTGCTCAAATTCGTTGGGCAATCCGTTCCGCCGACGCACTCATCTAACATAACATTTGAATTAATTTGCTTTGATTGTGGTGGCAGATTTGGAGCAGTTGATCTTTTTCATCTGTTCGATGCTGACCATCAGATAACGGGGTAAATGGAAGAATGTTTTCCATTTACCGCCTTTGAGGGTGTGAGTCGGTTCGCCGCGGCGGTTGAGATAGCCGAACCATTCGCCATATTCGGCATCGCAAAAATGTTGCCAGGCCCATTGATCGGTTTTTGCAAAATAATCTATGAACCGTTGTTCTCCGGTCAAGCGAAATGCGAACAGAGCCGCAAGCATCGCTTCATTGTGCGGCCACCACAATTTCATATCCCAATGTAGTTCCATTGGCGGTTTATTTAGAACATCCATAAAATAATAGATGCCACCAAATTCGCGATCACTGCCAAATTCGAATAGTGCGGCAGTGATTTCTGCCGCTTTTTTGATCAAAATTGGATTATGGTTTTTTTCGGCATACTGCATGATAAACCACATTGATTCGAGGCCATGACCAGGATTGATGAGCCGACCATCACACGAATCAAGATCAAAACTGCCATCTGGGTTGATGTTTTCAAATATCACCTTGAACTCTGGGTTCCAGAATTTTTCCATAACGGTTTCGACGGCCTTACTCGCATCGGCTTCGTATTCATCAGTGCCGAGGTTTTCCTGCATTACATTGCAGAGATTAGCGAGGATCATAAAATGTCCGAGCGAAAGACGTTTAGCGCGCCCTGGCATTGCTTTATCCCAACGTCCCTTAGGATTATCCATGCGATTTATGTAGGAACGCATCGCCGAATTGGCTTCAATACGAAATTGTTCTTCTCCTGTGGCTTTGAACATTGCCGCCGCTCCCATGGCGGCAAAACAATCGGAGAAAATATTAGCTGGAGCAGTCGTTGGTTTGCCAGCGCGGTTCAGCGAAAAATAGTAACTGCCATCTGGAGATTTACCATTTTTGACCAAAAAATCATAACCGCGCCGAGCGATATCCAGCCATTGCGGTTTACCGTATTCGCTTCGGTAGAGGGTTGCGAACATATAGACAATGCGCCATTGCATCCACATATATTTTTCCGTGTCAAAGACCGAACCATCGCGGTCAAGGCAAGTGAAATATCCGCCGTATTGCTGGTCTTCGCAATTTTTCTCCCAAAATGATATGGTGGATTCCAGTAACTCTTGTTCGTAACGTTTAATTATTGATGCAAATTCCATAACATAACTCCATATTGATTTAGTTCATAAAAATACAATATTCAGATCATTCCGAATTATAATTTGTATAAGTATCACCGTGTAACTTATATTTATAATTCACGCGCGCATAATGCGCGCGCTAATTACAAACATGAATTGCAACATTTTATGCTTGCGCTCTCTGCGCTAAAAACTCCCTCGTGTTCACTTAGTCAATTCGATAACTTCTGCTTTAACCTTAACGGCACTCCAATCGGCCGTTTTACCCTTACGTTGCTGAGCCAACCATTCAATACCAATATTAGCCAAACTTTGATGTCCTCCCTCAAAAATCGTAACCCTGACGTTTTGAGAATTACGACGAGCATGAAGCTTGATTTTTCCGTATGATTTATCTTGTTCTGGTGCGGCAATTGTTGATGGAACGGCTTCCTTTTCGACTAGAAACTTGATCTCTTCGGGTTGAAAACGATCTTCCGAGGCAGCCAGCAGATTATAAGCGTTAAGCGAATGATCTATTGGCACGCTCCCGGTATGCCCATCATGGATACCAGTGGCAATATCTACTGGAATTTTTTGGGCGTTTTTAAGATAAGTGATTGGCGAACGCTTTAGCGCTTCGGCACGGGCATTCTCATCGGTTGCCGGATTTCCTCCGCAAGCTTTTTCGATATGCATTCCATAACCTTTACTACCATGATGTTGATGCCAACGTTCGACGTCAGAGATCGGGCACCACGCTGAAACTGCCGCCCATATTTCCGGATGACGTCCAGCGAGCAACAACGCCGCGTGACCGCCTCCGGAACCACCGATTAAATAAATACGTGATTCATCAACCTCAACCTGGGTTTTCATATATTCTACTGCGGCCACAATATCGCCAACCATCAACTCTGAGCCCAACGCTTGAGGTGTCCAATTCGGGCCTCGAAAATCAGGATAAATCAGGTGCCAACCTTTCTTAGCGCACAGCGTGGCATAATTTTCGCCACCATTCTGGTAATTAGCGCTCCAAGTGTGGAGAGCCACGAGAAGTGGCCGCGCTCCAGAAAGGTTTGATTTATAAATCATGGCGGGTTGTTCGCTTTGATCCATCGGGCACGAATATTTTATTTCAGTGCAAAGGGAAGATTGTTTCTTATCCATTTTATTTCCTAAAGTTTTTGCGCTAACACCATGAACAGAGAAAAACATTATCAACGACAATAGACACAGTCTTTTTTTAGAGATCCCATATCTGATGCAATGATGAATTTTTTTCTTGTCCATCTTACTTTCCGTGGTTTGTTTTTTTTATAAATCAAGTAAAAACCATTATCGGTGACATTGTTCACAGGTTTTTTTCGTTGGGTACTATATCTGAATTCACTCCCGAAAACAAGTTGACAATTGAAGCTAAATTCATTAAGGAAGGTACTAATGGGCATTGGACGAGAGGTCAAATCTACAGTTAGGGAGTTGGAGTTCCAGCAAAAGGGAAGAATTAACACAGAGGCACGGAGGCACGGAGAAAATAGAAGAGAAGAGGTTTATCCAAGAAGGGCGGCGAATGTCCACTACGTCCGTGTTAGTCCTACATAATGTTGTGGGGCGAAAAAATATTGTCCGCAGAAAAAATTTTTTAACAGGTTATGGTGCGCAGGCTTTGAAAAGTTGTTCTTGGACGCGGATTTATGGGCTGTGAATGATCGTTTAAATTTTTGTGCGCATTATGCACGAGAGAATTTTAAAAATTAATTACACCATTTCCCATTAATTTCCATTAGTGTGGAGTTCTCAATTCCTTTACCTTTTCCGTGGTTAAAAAATCTCCTTTTTCGTGCCTTTCGTGTTTTCCGTGGTTAAATTCCTCTCCTGAACTTCACTATATCAAACAACATGCCGTAAAAGCTTCCAAAAAACTACATGGCGGTTTTAAAATGTCTATAGGGCAATTATATTATTACTTTAAAATCTGGCAAAGGACAAAAGATGAAACAGACTGCTGAAACTATTATTTTATTGAATTTAGGTTGTGAGGATATCCAAAAACTGGCGCGCGCTATTCGTGATAAAAACATCTACACCATGGTTATGCCTTATACGGTTTCCACGGAACGCTTGATGCAGGAACAGCCGGCTGGTTTGATTATCTGCGCTGACCACAGTTCCCCCCTGCCCGCTGCGGAGATCGAACGTTTCCTAAAACTAAACCTACCGGTAGCACTGGTGGATGCGGCGGCAGAAATGGCGCCAAATACCCAAGCAGAACGCTTCACTAATGATCCTGACGCTCTCGTTAAATTTTGTTTTGAAAAATGCGGTTGTACTGGCAGTTGGACTATGGAGAACTTTCTCAAGGAAACGATTAATGATATACGCACGCAAGTTGGAAAAAACCGAGTCATCTTAGGGCTAAGTGGCGGGGTTGATTCGTCAGTTGCTGCCGCTTTGCTACACAAGGCAATTGGCGACCAGTTGACCTGCGTATTCGTCAATCACGGGTTGCTCCGTAAAAACGAAGCTGAAAAAGTGCAAAAAATCTTCGCCCGTAACTTTAGAATGAATCTTCAATATGTCGATGCCTCAGAGCGCTTCCTTGACAAACTTCATGGTGTAGCTGATCCCGAAACGAAACGTAAAATAATCGGTCACGAATTTATTGAAGTTTTTACCGAAGCCGCCGCGAAGGTGGATGCGGAATTCCTCGGACAAGGTACTATTTATCCCGATATCGTGGAAAGTATTCCACTGGATGGCAACCCTTCTGGCGTAATTAAGAGCCATCATAACGTTGGCGGTTTGCCAGAAGACCTTAAATTTGAACTGGTAGAACCGATTGATCGTTTATTTAAAGATGAAGTTCGCATGGTCGGCCGTTTGCTCGGTTTGCCTTCTGAAGTGCTTGACTGTCATCCGTTTCCTGGCCCATCGTTGGGAGTCCGCCATCTTGGCGCGATTGAACGTGACACCTTGGAAATGCTTCGCGAAGCCGATGCGATTTTCATTGAAGAATTAATTAACTCTGGTTGGTATCATAAAACTTGGCAGGCTTTTGCAGCATTTTTGCCGGTTAAAGCAGTGGGTATCAAAAATGGAAAACGCGCTTACGGTTATGCCATCGCCATTCGTTCGGTGAACAGCGTGGACGCAGTAACTGCTCAAGTGTCGCGTTTGCCATGGGAACTTTTAGAGAGAACATCCGAACGCATTATTAACGAGATTGATGGGGTTAGCAGAGTCGTTTATGATATCAGCGCTAAACCTCCTGGCACCATCGAATGGGAATAACCACAACGGTAACATTATGATAAAAATCATCTCAGGGACGGCAAGAGGAGCTATTTTGGAAACTCCGTCCAGCCAAGATATACGCCCTACCACGATTCGCGCGCGTTGTAGCCTCATGGACAGCCTGTCGCCATGGCACGGCAAGCGCATAGCTGATATTTGCGCTGGCTCCGGCGCTGTCGGCCTAGAAGCCGCCAGTCGCGGCGCGAGTGATCTGTTATTTGTTGAAAAAAATCTCAAACATTGCCAGATTATCGAGAATAACATAGCGAAAATCCAGAAATCTGGTGCTAAAGCCAATTTCAAAGTTGTCCGTTCTGATATTTTAAATGTCGCTACTTACAGCCAGTCTTTACCAACTCCGGATATTGTTTTTATTGACCCACCGTATGCTGAATCAGTCGAACTGTTTACAACTTTGATGAAAAATCACGAATTTTTAGAATGGTCATGTTCAGCCACCTTAATCTGGGAATTACCTGACGAGTGCGGAAGTGCTGGTCATATTTTAGATATCACCGTTCCTGAAAGAGAAACTAGCATTCGCCGTTTCGGCTCGACATTATTTATTCTAATGAAGAAGCTATGAAGAAAATTCGTTGTCACGGTTGGCAATGGCAAATTCGCCACCCAGAAATGCTCGATGATTGGTTTGAACGGTGGCCTGAAATAATGAAGTCAAACCAGGTTAAAAAAAATCCTGCACGCACTGTTTTCACCGTTAACGAGCGCTATTTTGTTAAATATTTTACACCACACGGAACATTTAATCGCGTTATTGCTTTTTTCAATTCCAAAGCGAAAGCTGAATTTAAAACCGGCCTAGCGCTGGAAAAATCTGGTATTCCGGTCGTAAAATATCTCGGTTGGGGAAAACAAGCCGGTTACAGTATGTTGCTTTCAGCCGCAAAAAACGACGCATCAACGGCAATGCAGCAGTGGCATCGAAATCCGCAACAACGTCCAGAGTTACTGGCAAAACTAGCGCAACTGACCCGTTTACTGATGATTAATCATTGGTTTCATCCAGATTATCATGCTGGAAATTTACTTTACGACAACAACAGCCTATGCTTGGTCGATGTCTATGGTATTAGACGCATTGCCAGTTTCAGTAAGAAGCAAAAATTACGCATGACCGCGATTATTCTTGGATTGCGCCAGCATATCAATGATGATCAAGCACATAAATTTATTTTAGATTCAAAAATTGCCGATAATGAATCTGCGGCGGCAGAAATTTGGCGCGATGCGTTGTTCCGTGATGGACGGCGCATTGACAGTGACTGGGAAAAACGCCGTCGCCAGATTTTGAATAACTACCCTAAGTTTGTTGAGGTTCGGGGTAATATTTCGCTACATCGCCTCGCGGACGGTAGCGTACCAGATTTAGGCAACGCGGTAAAAGAAATTTATTCATCCGAAATCGCGCTAAAATTATGGTTGCGATCATTTTTCCTGGAGTTACAAGGAATTGCTCATCGCAAAATTTTGGCTTGGGAGAATCACGACACTATCTATCTTGAAAATCTTGAAATCCTTCCTGAAGTAGATCCTGTAAAAGCCATGGAATTCATTAATCGCGCCACGCTTCTAGGCGTAGAACTCACGCCTGAAAAGCTCGTGCAACTAAAAACTGGCACGGTTATTCTGGGATCGATTATTTAACAATCGCCAAACGCAAATCAAGCTTTTTCCAGTTGATCGAGCAAGGCTTGAACGAATAGTCCTTCTCGACAGCACTCTTCCACTTCATTGATAGTCAAGCCCAGATTACGCGCCAAGTCTAACCCCATCACCATGTTACCGGATGAATTCACATGCATGGGATTCTTCATCAACAAACGATAAATCGCACTATTTGCCCGTCGCAACTTTTCCCAGCGCGCAAAATGATCCATCAACAAATGTCCGGTTTGTTCAGCAACCTCCCGAATGATCTGCATATATTTAATAAGGCTTACGGCATACTGATGATCGATATTTTCCAAATCGCACGCGTAGTAGGTTTGAAAAATTATTTGTGCCCCTAAATCGGAGATCTTGCGTTCAAGTTCCAATAGATTGTCACGAAATTTTTCAGGCGTGATATTGCGTTCTGGATTGGCGTCATTACCACCGATGGTCATAATGACCAAATGCGGTTTAAAGATGGCTAATTCTTGTTCAAAACGGTTTAACAAATCTCGGGTCGTATTGCCACTGATCCCCGAATTGATGAATTGCCCACAGCCGCCACCAAATGAGTTTTTAAACCCAAGTTCAACGTAATCAAACCAATGCATCCCAGGTTGATAACGCTGAGTATTTGAAGAACCGAATGCCGCAACCCGAATAATATTTCTATCTTTAATTCTAGTAAAAACTGTTAAATCTTTAAAATCACTCATTGCAAAATCTCCTTATATTTCACTTCAATATAACTTAAACTAGGGGCAAAACAACTGAAAAACCTTGGGGAGTTGGAGAGTTGGAGA
>DLIO01000059.1:22824-52755 GCA_002483765.1 Lentisphaeria bacterium UBA7640
GGAATTTAACACAGAGACACTGAGGCACAGAGAAAATAGAAGAGAGGATGTTTATCCAAGAAAGGCGGTGAAGTTCCACTCCGTCCGTGTCAGTCCTTCCATAATGTTGTGGCGCGCAAGCGTGTTATTCGTAACCGAAAAGTGTGGAACAGGTTATGGAGCGCGGACGTCTCGTCCGCATCCGAATCTTGCAAATTGGAAAACTTCTCATTCGCCCCATAATTTTGCGTAATTATGGAGCGTGGACTTTGACGAGATTTAACCACGGAATACACTGAAAGTCACGGAAAGAGACAAAGGCTCACGAAGAGAGAGTTTAACAAAGAGACACTGAGTCACGAAGGAGGAGAGAAGTTAGAACTGGGAAATTTACTCTTTTCCTGACTGTCCACTTCCCTATCAACTAACGAGGATTCTTTGCAGGTTGCTTTTTTATTATTTTTCTCCGTGCCTCCGTGGCTCCGTGTTAAACTCTCTTTTCCATTGCCATGCTAGTCCATCATGTCCGTGTAAGTCTGCGTTCTAATTCGCGCGCGCATTATGCGCGCGCAAATTAGAAGTCGTAATTACAATATTTTTTCTTAGCATTTTTAGACTGAAACTGCCCTCTTCCAGCGGCACGCAGTCACATAATTCGCGGATCTGAGTTTTATTTGAAATCTTTGATTATTCCGGTTAGATCGGCTAATTCATTTTTATCTTCGGCTTCATAGAGTTTCCAGATGACATTCAAGCCTTCGGTGCTGGAGACTGGGTCGGTCAATGGAGTTTCGCCGCTTTCGATACAATCGAAGAAATGTGCCATTTCGATTGCGGTCGGTTTGCAACCAACGGCTTCGAGCAGAACTTTGGGTGGATGTTTCTTTTCGATATCACCGGGAATGTGTTTATCCAGATTGCTATGTAGTAAAAGTTTTCCAGCGAGATAATCAATCTCCAGCATCCCTTCTTCACAATGTGCTTGAAATGAATAATGTAATTTAGTGCCGCGCGCGCCCCAAGTGCCAAAATGATAACCCAGCGCGCCGTTCTCAAATTTTATTGAAACATTGCTGATACCTTCGCGTTCCATCCATGGCGTTCCAAGATTAGTACCGATGTGCGAACCGATTACCGGTTTACTGCCGACCATCCACAGCATCAAATCGATATAATGGCAACCGTGACTGAATAACTGTCCGCCACCGACTTGATCAGCGCGACACATCCAGTTCGATGGATCACGTTCGGTATGTTGTTCCGTCCAGATTGATAATTGAAACAGTTTACCGTAGGTCTCGGCTTGCAACAGTTCCTGCATTTTAATAACCAGCGGATGAAAACGCATACAGTAAGCAACCATCAATATTTTATTATTGGCTTTAGCCGCTTCAGTCATCTGGAGACATTCCTCTTCGCTGTTGCCGAGTGGTTTTTCTGCCAAAACATTCTTTCCTGCGTTCAAACAGGCAAGCGTATATTCGCAATGCAGATGATGCGGAAGTGCGAGTAACACCGAATCACAAAGCGGTAGCGCGTCTTTAAAATCAGTAAATGCAGGCGGTTTATTCGGCATTAGTTCCGAAACTGCCTGCGCTTTGGACAAATCAATATCCACAGTAGCAGTAACCTCAATACGATTTAGTAGTTCTTCAAATCTCGAAGCATGCGATTTGGCCATGCCTCCGCAACCAATTAAAGCAATTTTAT
The DNA here is from genome assembly GCA_002483765.1 of Lentisphaeria bacterium UBA7640. GTDB lineage: Bacteria > Verrucomicrobiota > Lentisphaeria > Victivallales > Victivallaceae > UBA7640. The sequence goes on from DLIO01000059.1 coordinate 24,514, forward strand.
GTTTCATAGATATCCTTATTAGCCTTTCAATATTTTATTGTCTAATTGTATTATAGCATCAAAACGTCATTGAGAAAAGTGAAGTTGATTGTATATTGATATTGAAAAAATGTAAAATACGGCTATTAAATATGAATGATGATAAATTATATCGCTTCGATTACTACCTGTCACCCGCCTGCCCTTTCCACATTAATTTTATGCAATACGAACAGGCTTCTGAAACTCCTACCGTGCTGGATATTCACAAAGCTATCCATTTTGGTATTATCACGAGTGGTACGATAACCAGCCGGATTTGCGACACCACCTTGAAGATTGATGAGAAAGGATGTTATCTCATCGCGCCATGGGAACCACACGGGACTCTACGCCGTAGCGCGGGACTCGGAATTATCTTAATCTCAATCTCTGCCGCAAAACTCATGAAAACATTTTTAACTCGAGTAAAGTTAATTGAACAACTTTTAAATCTGTCGCCCAAAGAACGCATGGCGCAATTAAGTTCACCAGAAATTAAAAATCTCGCTACTACTCTTGGGGAAAACTTGAAGAAGTTGAAAGAAAATTCTGAGCCTTGGAATACCTCACTTCAATGGCATCTGATTAGTGGATTTTTTCTTGAAATTATACCATTTTTAACCATCGATCCTGCGACACCGCGCGGCGGGCGACTTGAACCTGCAATTGAACTGATTTACCAGCGTTCTGGTCGCTGGACTACCGTCAGTGAGGCAGCCGAAACATGCTCGCTTAGCGAAAGCCGTTTCAACCATCTTTTTAAAGAATTTTATGGTATTGCTTTTGGTAGTTATGAACTCCAATATCGTTTAAATTGCGCAGCAGAATCGTTACTTCACGAAAATCTTACTTTGAAGGAGATCGCGCAAGCTTGGGGGTTCTTCGATGAAAGTCATTTCAGTCGTTATTTTAAAAAGTATTTTTCTCAATCTCCCGGTAGTTATCGTAAAATTAATCTGGAAGTAGTTAAAAAAAACTGATGATTTATTGAAATTATCTCATTGCGATATTACTGTTAGGGTTTTCAATTTAAGCAAAACAGGGGAAATTATGTTCAAAATTGTTGCAGCTACCGCTAATAAACATAAATTAGACGAGTTTAAAAAATTATTACATGACCAAAATGCTGATATTATCGGCTTAGATGCATATCCAGAGATGCCACCGATTGAAGAGAATGGTCAAAACTTCAAAGAGAATGCCGGGATTAAAGCGTTGGCCGCGCAAACCTATTGCGGCATACCAGCTTTTGGTGATGACTCGGGCTTGGAGGTCGAGGCTTTGAACGGCGCTCCTGGCTTATATTCGGCGCGTTACGCCGCTACACCTGAGGAACGCATTAACCGCGTACTGGAAGAGTTGGAAGGTAAGTCTAACCGCAATGCGCGCTTTGTTTGCGTGATTGCCATTGCCGCTAACGATGAAGTCGTTGAAACATTCGAAGGCGAAGTCAAAGGAAAAATCATTGATACGCCGCGTGGCACCGGCGGTTTCGGTTATGATCCGATTTTTGTTCCAGACGGCTACGATCAGACCTTCGCGGAGATGCCAGAAGAGCTAAAAAACCAAATCAGCCATCGCGCTCGCGCTTGTCAAGCGGCTATTGAGTTTATCGAAGATGAAATGTCGATTTTGGACGACGATTTTTAAATTACTGCTGCCATTCGCAGCAAGCGCGTTGACTATCGACGCCGATATTAATATCCGTACAGAAATCAATGACGTTCAAGCGACGTCAACCGTTTGCAAGGTAAAACTGGATGCAGTTCCAGATGGCGTTGCGTGGACAATTAAAAATATCAGTGGAACTTGGAACGGCCAAACTGTTGCGTCTAACCAGCCATTCCGCTTTACTGTGAATAAAGCAACCGCCAGTCCAACCGATGAAGTTTTGAACTACTTATTGCCGTTTGCAACGGAAAAAATCATCCCGCCGAAGAGTGATGGGACTCATAAACTGGATGATATTTTGATCAATAATTTATTAAAACCGTACGGGTTTGCCGTGGATAAAATGAAGATTAACGGTGAGTGGCAGATAAAAAACCAACGCGCGATTTTATCCATTATTGGTAGTGGCGAAAACCAGCAGATAAAATACCGCATGCTTTTGGATGACGCAAAACGGGAAATCGAATTTGATTTTAAGATAAAAACCGGAATTCAAAACGGCGCGCCATTTGCCGATGACACAACGATAAAACGTGTAGGCGTTGGAATCGTTAAAATAGCAAAGTGAATTAGCGCGCGCATTATGCGCGCGCGAATTAAGAGAGCAAGTTACAAATGTTTGACATCGCAATAAGACCAAAAAACCGAGACGGCGAAATCGTAGTACTGATTCATGGACTTTTTCATTGTTCCGCCGTGATGTATCCGCTGGGCAGGTTTTTAAACAACCATGGCTATGTAGTGTTTTGTTACGATTACCGCAGCACTCGTGGCGACGTGGCAAAACACGCCACACGTTTTAAACTATATCTGGAAAATTTGGCGCGCACTTATCCCGGTAAACGGATTAATATTGTAACCCACAGTTTGGGCAGTTTAGTGACCCGTCAGGCTTTGGCACATTTCGCGGAAGGAGCAACGGATCCTGGTGAAATTTTAACCCGCCAAACCATTGGACGAGTGGTGTTCACCGCGCCACCGAATCGTGGTTCAAAAGTCGCGACGTTAGCTTTGAAATGGCTGCCATTCATATCTGGCATCCTGCGCCCTCTAGCGGATTTATCATATGGAGAATTCAGTAGCGTGCATGAAATCCCAATCCCGACAGATATTGAACTTGGCATAATTGCGGCTAAATACGATCACATGGTGCCGCGCGATTCAGTGCAACTTCCGAGCGCGCAAACTGATTACAAGATGATGCCGGCGATTCATGTGATTGTGATGAATACACCTTCAGTCAAACGAGAAATCCTGCATTTTCTACAACATGGGAAATTTAGTACCAGCATTGTGGAATAAGAAGATCATTTGGCTTCGGCTGCATTCCATTTATCGAGGCGTGACTTAATAAATTCAAGCACCTGCTGATGAGTTTTGCGCCCATTTCCTACAACACTGATAGGTTCGCCAAATTCAAAATAGACCCCTTTATGCTTGTTCAATGGACCGAAATCTTTTAATATTTTCCCACGTCCTAAAAAATCTGTTTTCAGCGCCAGTGGAATTATTTTGACATTAGCGGCGCGCGCTAATTTTACACCGATACTATTGAACTTTTCAGGAATAAGTTTAAGGCTCCGCGTCGACTGAGGAAAAATCAAAACAGAATACCCCTTCTTCAGTCGGTCTTTCCCTTCAGTTAAAATAGTTTTAAAATCTTCTCGAGCATTGACACGATCAATCGGGATTGACTCTTGCGCTTGCAATGCGCTGTTTAGGTATGGTATCTTCAACAAACTACGCTTAAAAATAAAAGTGACCTTCAAATGTGTCCCAATTATCGAGTTGAGCACAGCGGTTTCCAGCGAACTCATATGATTGCCGACAATAACAAACGGTCCATCAGCAGAATTAAGGTTATCAAGTCCGCGCAGGTGAATTTTTGCGCCACAACGTTCTAGCGTTCTAATGTTTTTATTACTGTAATATACCTGATTTTTAATATCTAACTCTCCACGACGGAAACATCGTGCCGTAAGATAGAAAACCCAAACTGTGCGCAAATAGAAATATAATCGACAATTAAACGTAATTCTCGAGATGAAATCCTGTTTTTTCTCAGGGTCAGTGTCGTAGGTGTCGTTTGGAAATAAATTAATCATTTTAATGACCTCTTTTGAATTTTAATTGCATTTAGCATCATTTTTAAATCACGTTCCAGCAATCTCTCCTGCCACAGCCTTGCGCAGGCAGATGGTTAAAGTTTTCCTCATCCAAGGATTACCGTGCTTCGGCTTCGTTCCATTTATCGAGGCGAGACTGGATAAATTCGATGACTTGTTGATGGGTTTCGCGTCCATTTCCTTCGACAGTTATAGGAGCGCCAAATTCAAAATACACCGCTTTGTTTTTATCCAGTGGCCCAAAATCTTTAAATATTTTACCGCGCCCCAGAAAATCAGTTTTCAACGCCAGCGGAATCACTTTGACCTCCGCGGCTCGCGCTAATTTCACTCCGATAGTGTTGAATTCCTGAGGAATAAGCTTCGGGCTACGCGTCGACTGTGGGAAAACCAAAACTGAATGCCCATTTTGCAAACGATTTTTCCCTTCAGTTATAATAGTTTTAAAATCTTCGCGCGGATTAACGCGATCAATTGGGATGGAATTTTGCGCCATTAGCGCGGTACCAAGATACGGAACTTTCAATAAGCTGCTTTTAAAGATAAAAGATATTTTCAAACGTGACCCGATGATAGAGTTGAGCACGACTGTTTCTAACGAGCTCATGTGATTACCGATAATCACAAACGGACCCTCTTCCGAGTCAAGATTATCAAGCCCTCGAAGATGAATTTTTGCGCCACAGCGTTCCAGCGTTCGGATATTTTTATTGCAGTAATAAACCTGCTTGTCAAGGTTAAAATGGCTGCGTCCACGGCGGGCGCAACGAGCAGTTAGATAAAAAACCCAAGCTGTTCTCAGGAAAAAATAGCATCTGGAATTGAAGGTTATTTTAGAGATAAAATTTCGTTTGCTTTTAGGATCAGTGTCATAGGTGTTGTTTGGAAATAAATTAGTCATTTTAATGGTCTCTTTTGAATTTTAATTGCGTTTAGCATCGTTTTTAGATCACGTTCCAGCAACATCTCCTGCCACAGCGGCTGAGGATGTTGTTTTCTGATGTTTTTTAATATTTTATCTGGATTGCCATCTTCCCGCAGCCCTTCGGAGACAGCGGCAGCCAATATCGTCCAATAAGCGTTTTCACTATGGAATCGCGCAGGTTCGCGCAATGCAGCAGCGAAATTGCGCTCAGAAGCCGAAGCCATGGGCAAACTGTCAATAATCCGACCATAACCCAAAGCCGCATGCTCAATTGGAACTTGACCTTCCAGTAATTCATAAAAACATTTCAACATCAATAATTGTGGATAATTCGGTAATGCGGCGAATGAGTAATCACTCAATAATGCTTTCAATGATTTTCGCCACTCTTGAATTAATGGACCATTTTGCAACATCTTCAGCAACGCAATTCGATACCATAAACTGGCGAAATAACAGCTATCAGCAATTGGAATGACATCGACAATCGATGGTTCCGCGTTGTTGCGGCTAAGCAAAACATCACGGGTCAAAATATCGCAGCAAAGCAAGCCCAGCAGAGCTGGCTCGCGACACTGTTCGAAATTTTCTTTGCTGATGGTTCCAGTTTTACCTTGATAAATATCTTTGGCGAATTCCAAAATCTTGAGATCAGCGGACAGATTTAAAGATTTAAACCGAACTTTCAGTAGTTCAACCGCCGCGCCAAAATCGCGTTCGCTAAAATCCGGATTCTGGATGTCAATCAATAACCCGGCAAGCATTAGCTGATATGCGGCGAAAGATTGGTTTTCTGGCTCAAGGGCCTCAAGCATAGTTTCTGCTGTTTTGTAGTCGCGCATAGCGATAGCTAAACGCGCCGTAACCACATTGCGTTGATCGGGTATTTCTGGCAAGTTTTCCAGCATCAAGGTCAAATTACGGCGCCCCGAATCGACATCGCCGTATTGCAAAGCAATAAAGCCAAGGTCATAAAGATAGGAATAATCCCATTTTGAAAACTCTTTGTAAAAACTTTTCGAGGATTCCGTGGGGTTACTTTCAGTCTTAAAATTTATCGCAAGTTGTTCCCAGTCGCCTATATCCAAAAGCGCTGATTGCATGATGATTGAATTCTGATTAAGATCAGGGTAATTCTTAACAATCCACTGGTGAAGTTCGCCCGGGCTTAATGGCTGATTCTGCGGTAATATGGAAATTTTATTCGAATTAACGGTTTTAACCTTCAACGCTCGCTGCATAAAATTCTGCAATGATTTTTTTTCCGGATCGGAACGCGTCGCATAATAACGTGCCAAAGCTGTGCCACAAAGCGAAACGGCGACAACCTCTGTCGGTTCCATCTGGTTAATTTTTCGACAAATAAATTGACCCTGAATTTCAGGATAGCGCCACAACAAAGCCTCAAGCAGCTGTTCGACTTCCGGTTGAAGCATTGAATACAAAACCCCTCTTAAACCGGAATTAGTGAAAACCGCTAATTTATTTAATGCCTGAGGATAATTTTTTCCACGCAATAACCGTCTAATCTGATTCCAAACGACCCCAGTTTTTTGTTCATAGCCGATATTCTGCGCTTCATCGACAAAACGCCGCCAGCGAAGACGCTCTGTTTCGTTCATACGTCCGGGAGTAGCGGTAACTTTATCCAGAATCCCCAACTCTTGAATACGGAACAACCATCCGACTAGAGCAGAGCAATCAGTACTGTTCAGATGATTTTCGCCTCGCTGGGTAATCAGATTTTCAACCAATAAGGCAATTTGATGATCATTAAGTATTTCCCAAGTCATACGCGACCTGAACATTCCACCACCAGTAACAGTTCGCGTTAAATTAAATTTGTCCAGTTCTATACTGGCGATATCCCATTCCTGACTGCCTTGCCAACTCCATGGAAGACGCTGTCCAACAAACTTTTGATGATGGTGTAAGATAATCTCTTTGGGTGAGCCAGTTTGCTGAAGATATTTCTTCAAAAATTGCAGTTGTTCACGATTTTCTGGCGATTGCCTAAGCAGCATTCCATCATGGAAAGGGGTTTGATTAATAATTACAGACAGTGCGCGAAAGTATTGGCTAGTTACGTTCATCGCTGGAGAAAGGGTTCCATCTGGCAATGCTGGCGGTTTTTCACGAAAACCCAAAAGCGCGCGCTGAAGCCGTTCACTTTCTGCTTCCGCCCGTTTATTGACAATCAAAACAGGTAACAATTTCAGATCAACTTTAAGCTGTTCCTCTATTGCAGAGAGATTAAGCTCGGAGAGATACGGACTGGTTTTAAGCCGATTCTGTAAGCCGCCAAGTTCCCTTTCGATCTCCATTAGTTGACTGTATGGCTTGGCACGAAAATTCGCATCGCCAACTATTTCCCGATAGCGGTTTTCCACACTGAGCCGCAATGCTTGATTGGTTGCTTGCTTTTTTGTTTCCAAATTTAATTTGGGCTCTAGTTCATCTATTGTCAGCACTGGATTGGGTTTATCAGCTTTCTGCTGAACCTGGACTCCAGCGCTATCAACTTTAAAACCTTGTAAAAAATACCACATTAGCGGTCCGACAATCCCGCATAATAAAACAATAATCACCATCCAGATGAAATTCTTCTTCAGGTTTTGTTTTTTTGGTGGCGATGCGTTTCGTGCCAACTCAGCGCGAGACTGGCGAAAAAAATCAACGATATCGCTCCACTGCTCTGGACGCTCTTCTGGTTGTTTTGCCAGCATCTGACCGACGTAATCTGAGACATTCTGAGGCAAGAAAGGCAGACGTTCAATCAGCTCCGGGGGCGGTTTAGACACATGCATCTGCATCACTTTGTCGCTGTCTTCTTCTTCGAATGGTGCTTCCCCAGCAAACATGAAAAACAGTGTGCAAGCATAAGAATAGATGTCAGATTTGAAACCGATTTTATCAAATTCGAACAAGCAAACCTCAGGAGCCGCGAACATCGGTGTGGCCATCAAATCACCGATGTGTTTTTCGTCAGCGATCTTCGCCAAGCCTAAATCGGCAATTTTCGCCTTACCGGAAGCAGTAATAATGATATTAGCAGGTTTGATATCGCCATGGGTCAAGCGCTGAGTGCGCCAAGCGTAATCCAACCCTTCGGCGATCTCTTGCGCCATTTTCAATCCCTGATGGAATTCAACTGGGCCATTTTTAGCGACCAAATCATCCAACGTTTCGCCTTCAATCAATTCCATCGCCATAAAGTAGATGCCGTTATCCGATACGCCGACATCAATCATCATAACAATTGAAGGATGATTAATCTTGGCGGCTAGCCTGGCTTCGCGAAAAAAACTTTCCACAAAATCTTTGTCCGCTGCTTTAGCGGCAGGAAGAATTTTCAATGCGACTTCGCGAGCTAACTGAATTTGACGTGCGCGGTAAACAATACCGTTAGCGCCGCGTCCCAATTCACCGATAATCTCGAAATCATTTATAATTTGTCCTGGCGTCAACTCTTCTTTGGCCAAGCCATGGTTTGTATTAATAGTATCCATAACGGTTAAAAATACTGGATTCCCCTGTTAATTCAAGAATAAACAATAAAATTATCCCTTATTACGTCGAAATACATTTTGGTTTCATGATTGTTGGCGTTTTAAATAATGTAATTCGGCTCTCTAATTTGCGCGCGCGAATTAGAATGAACATTTACATAGATTGACGCGGACGTCTCGTCCGCTCCCCAACTCCCCAACTCTGCTAAAGTTCGCTCAACAAATTTCCCAGTTTCTCAAGCGTAACTGGTTTCAGCAAAACGCTTTCAAAATATTCCTGAGAAAAATTGTCCTGGTTTTCGGTATCTGCCGTGACTGCCACTATTTTGAGATGTGCTGTCTTTGGGTTTTCACGAATATGGCGCGACAACTCTTCACCATTCATTTCGGGCATCCAAAAATCAGTAAGAATCAAGTCAGGAATTTGTGACTCAAGGATTTCAAGTGCTTCCTTTCCTGACGTCGCACTAACCACAGTCATACCTAAGCTAGTCAGCATCGTTGACAACACCTTCAAATTCATCGGAACGTCATCGACAATTAAGATTTCTAATGGTTTTAAAACCTTAAGTTTTGGCTTCGGCAGTTCTGCCGTTGGGATCCTTTTCGAATATTCAACATCCAACAATTCTAGAGTGAAACAACTTCCTTTATGTTCCTCACTCTCCACTCGGATATTGCCCCCCATGATCTTGGCAAGGCTTTTGCAAATAGTCAAGCCGAGTCCGGTGCCATGGCCATTACTACTGTCACGAACCGCGTCTTGCTGAACAAACGGCTGGAAAATTTTCTCCAGTGCATCACTTTTTATACCAACTCCCGTATCACAGACGTTTATAGTCAAAACTCCTGTTTGCTCATTATTTCTCTTAAACATGACTCCAATCTTAATTTCCCCCTTCTGGGTAAATTTAACCGCATTGCCAGTTAAATTAAGTGCAATCTGCCTCAACCTGAGATTATCAATTTTTAATAACGGCAGATCATGCGGGCAATCCAAGATAAATTCCAGATTTTTTTTCTGAATACGATGCTGAAAAATCGCATAAATTTCTTTTAGTATTCTCCTCACATCGGTTGGTTTATTAGAAAGCACGACTTGACCAGCCTCATTTTTAGACAAATCCAATACGTCGTTGATCAGATTAAGCAGTGAATTACCCGCCAAATTAATTGATTGCAGGTATTCTTGACGTTCTCTTTTCGGCAAATCTTTTTTCTGCAGAAGTTCGCTAAAGCCAATGACCGAATTTAGGGGTGTCCGTAGCTCATGGCTGATGGTGGCAAGAAAGAAATTTTTCGCTTTGTTGGCGTTCTGCGCATCAAGGAGCGCGGCGCTCAGTTGCTTTTGCGCTTCATTAAATTCAGTGACGTCATGCATGGTCTTAATAATATTAATTAATTTCCCCTCAATATAGATCGGGTATGCGTAAAGTATATAATCTCGACCTCTAATATGTAAATCTTTACTGTGCTCCTTCCCATCGAGTTTGCATTTTTCCACTGGACAATTTGCAGGACGGCATGGCTCACCGCAAAAGCTATCCCAACAGTCATGCTGATATATCTCTTCGCTTGGGTTGCTACTGACCTTCATTGCCGCATTATTACAGAAAACCAGTTTTAAATCAGGATCAAACAGCATAATGGGAACCTTTATGGAATCCATGATCAACTGCCTTTCATATTCCGCTCGACTTTGTTTGTTGCGGTTTTCTCTGCGTTCGAGTAAAATTTCGACAATATGGGTGGCGGACTCAAAAATACGTTGCTCAAAATTACTTAAAACTATTTTTGGGGTTTTGAACGTGCTGACTAAACATCCCCACAGCTGATGATTATTCCAAATGCCAATTAAATATAGCGAACTCAAACGATTTTTTGCCGTATTTTCACTGTGTTCGCCATAAAAAATATCCTGGACATTTTGATCAGTCAGTTCTGCTACTTCTAAAATTTCATGATTCAATAATTTTTGATACCAAGGCGTATTTTCGTCAAATACGGGCACTGGCCCAGCCATAAGGTAATCAGGAACCTTGAAACTCCAGTCATTTTTAGGGACGAAAGTCTTTCGGTCATAATCAATCTGGAAAATATGGACGTCATCCGCACCCATTTTTTCTTCAACTGTTTTTAACATTTTCCGAAAAACAAAGTCATCGCTAACATCCAAAAGTGCATCTTCAAGCCAAGTATTGAGTAGCCGCGCACGTTCTGTATACAGCTTGAGGTTCTCCATCAGCTCAACACGTTCTGCTTCTAAACGTTTTTCCTCGGTAACATCCATTCCCATGAAAATAATCATAGGATCAACATTTTGAGTTTGTTTAATACTAGTCACCAAAACCTGCATATCATATTTATTGCCGTTGGAATTAATCCTTCGAGCAAGCTTGATAGTTTCACCTGAACCCGCTTCGATATCTTGTTTTCTCAAGCTCTCCGCAGAATCGTGCCAAGGTAATTCAGCATCATTTTTACCCAAAGCCTCAGCCGCGCTAATCCCGGTAATGCGTTCCGCAGTCTTGTTCCAGATTATATATCTAAAGTCGTTAGCTGAATCTTTCACCGAAATCATTGCTGGAAGATTGTCTAATATTTTCTGGAGAATCCCATTGCTTATTTCCAATTGTTGCTGTTGTTTAGTCAATTCTGTAATATCAGCATTAACTCCGAGCAATATAGTTTTGCCATCAGGCATAACCAGAATTTTACGAAAATCTTTCACATAATGAACAATTCCCGCCCTATTAGTGAATTTAATGACACCTTCGCTTGCTCCGTTCAACATTGCGGCGTTATCCAGGGCCACGCTCTGTTCGGCATCTACAGCAGGTAAAATGTCATGTACTTTTTTTCCGACGATATCTTCAGCATTGTGATTAATCTGTTTCGCATAGAATTTATTAGCTACGATGTAACGGAAATCATTATCAATATCTTTAACAAAAACACTGCACGGCAAATTGTCCAGCACGTTCTGGAACATAAATTCAGTGTCTTGTTGCTTGCGTTCCAGCTCAGTATCGCTGGACACCCACATTACTGTTTTGGCATGGAATGGATTTTTTCTCGGTAAAAGCACAAACGAAGCATGCCGTCGCCTTCCCTCAAAATTATAGTTTAATTCAACTTTGTTTTCTGTTTCAAAGGTCTCTTTAATGGCTTTGGCGAAAGGTTCCTTGATCTCTTCGGGGAGTTTTGAGATATGTTCAGTCTTCTGCAAAAAAGTTGTAATCGAGTCTCCATGTGGAACATGAGAAAACAAAACCCGCCCACCGAAGTTGACAACGCCGATTCTTGATGGCAGGTTTTCAAACATCATCTGCATACTTTCCTGCGCTTTACTACGAAGCAATAACTTTGCACCATAAATCAATAGTAAAACAAGAAACACCAATTCAATATAAAAAATTATTTTGGGACTGCCAAAAATAAATTCAGGCGCTTCACCAAAAATTTCATCACGTAATATAAGTGGGATCTCAGATAAAGCTGTATTGAACACCCGTGACATAAGCTGAGTCATATAAATACCTATGCAAAATAAAGATTATAACAGAATAAGTTAGTAACATATTGCTTTCAACTTTTCATTGCAAGTGATTTAGCTTAATCTATGATCAATTATTTTATCAGCTAAGTCATTGCGATTATGAAATATGTATGGTGTGATTTGCAATTACCCGCTTATCTGTGCTAGATTATACTAATTAAAAAAAGGAATTAAGTAGATGTCCATAAAAATTGCCGTTATTACCGATTTACATTATTCTAGCATCCCAAACCCATTTATTCCTGAACGCTGTGGTGAGTTTGCGGACACGCTACTACTGCGCGCGATTCACCGTTTCAATCGCTATATCAAGCCCGATATCGTTTTGATCGGCGGTGATTTGATTAATGATTCAACTACGCAGGATGCAGAATCGTTAACTAAAAATCTCTACGATATCATACAATTATTAAAGATGCCATTCATTGCCATTCCTGGCAATCACGACCTGAAAAATCACGATTTTTATAATATTTTTCCACGTCCAGAGCGTTTCACCGATATTGGCAACACCCGTTTTGTGGCGTTTGATGATCCGGAAATGCCGGGCTATAACGCTATTCGCCAAGCTGATGACATTGAAACAATGCGTGCCGCCAGAGCCGACTGGAATGGACCTATAGTGGCGTTACAACATGTTCCACTAGTCCCACCGGACGCTTGCCGCTACAATTACGAAAATGCGCCTGAGTTATTAAAAGTGATGGCGGACTGCCACTATACCGCCTCTATTTCCGGACATCTTCACGGAGGATTACCCACGCTTGAACATCATGGCGTCGCATTAATCACCGCGCAGGCCACCTGTGAAGCGCCATTCCCTTATCAAATCATTGAAATCGCAGACGATGGCATTATTACCAACAAAACCGAAACTCTCGCTGTCGATTCCACGCTTAATTTGACCGACAGCCATGTTCATACATCATTAGCTTACTGCAATGAAAACATGTCGATCCCGAAGATTAATCGATTGGCAGAGCTATTTGGCTTAAAACAAACGGTTATTACCGAACATTCCGCGCATCTTTATTTTGACCGTCCGAGTTATAGCGCGAAGGATTTTTATAATAAGGGCGTTGAAGCCCAAACTGTACCTTCGCGGATTCCGGATTATTTTTCAATGTATCAAGAGTTTGCAGGAGCAAACAATATTTTTGGTATGGAGATTGATTTTGACCGTCACGGACGACCAGTTATTGAAGAACAACATTGGTCAAAACTCAAATTCCGTAATGGTGCAATTCATTACATGGCATCAATTTCCACAGATGACGCTTCTGAATCTGAAATTGACGCCGAGTTTTTATTTATGGTTGAGTCAGCCTTAAAAAGCGGTATCGACGCATTGGCTCATCCTTTTCGGATTTTCCGTCGTCGCAATCTGCCACCCCCAGCAAGGTTGTTCCAGCCAACTATGGAACTATTAAAAAAACACCAAGTAGCTGCCGAAATAAATTATCACACCAACGAACCTCCATTAGAGTTTTTTCAAATGTGTGTCAATAATGGCGTTAAATTAACCTTGGGCAGTGATTCGCACAACCTGTATGAAGTTGGCGAATTTTACCCCCATTTAAAGTTACTCAATGATATCGCGCCGGGAATCGCGCCATCAAAACTATTATTGGAGATTAAAAATGAAGACTAAACTGATTGAATTATTGGAAAGCTATAATGATACCGCGCTTATTTTTGGAAAAACGCGCATGATTATGATTAATGAAATATTTTATACTGGTAAAACTCATAAAGTCGCAATATTTTCCGGTGCCAACTCTGCTGCTAAAAGTGGCGCATTAACTGAGTTATTTAGAGTTCTCTCGGTTCAAACTAAAATAGCGCTGGCCTGCTTCTCCGAAATCACTCCAGAGCCAACGGTAGAAACGGTGGAACGGATGATTAAATTTTTACAAGATGAAAAACCTGACGAAGTGATTGCTATTGGTGGCGGCAGTCCGCTGGATGCCGCCAAAGCGGCTTGGTTAGTTTATCAAGCCGGAGGCACTATTCATGATTATTTTGGAGTAAATAAATTTTCATCGGCTAATCCAGGACGAAAATTAAAGAAAATCATTGCCATTCCAACGACCGCGGGAACCGGTTCAGAAGCCACTCCTTATGCCAATATTGTTGATACCAAACTTCAAGTTAAAAAACTGATCTCCGAAACTGAAATCATTCCTGAACATTCTTTTTTAGTCCCAGAGTTCACTCATTCAATGCCACGCAGTGTAACCCTCGCGACAGGTTGCGACGCGCTGGCACACGCCATCGAAGGTCTGCTCAATGTCGGACAGGACAGCGCTGATCCGCACGCTAATGAACGCGCATTAGCGGCAATCTCATTGATTGTGGAATACCTTCCACAAGCATTGGCAGACGGAAATAATCAAAACGCCCGCAGTGCCATGGCGATCGCATCCGCGCTCGCTGGAATGGTTATCCGCCACAAATCGACTGGTTTGCCACACTTGTGCAGCTTTTCATGGTTTGGTAGGATTGAACACGGCATCGCTGTGGTTTTGCTATTGCCTGCGGCATGGCGCTATTACAACGCCTCCCCCGTCGTAGCGGAGCGCACAATGCTACTTTCTCCTGTCTTTGGCGGTAATAACCCAAATGAGGTTGTTGATGGTTTCTGTGCATTCCTACAACGTTGTGGTGTTCCGTCTGGACTAAATGCCTTTTCTGAGATAACGCCAGAACTATTGAAAAACACCGCAGCCTCTGCAGCTCAAAATAAAATGAAACTGGAATTAGCGCCACGCCCAGTGCCGCTAGAACAGAGTCAACAAATCTTAAGTCAGATCCTACAACAGTCGCTATAAAATCAAAAAGCATTAACGCTGAAAAAACCAACTAAAAAATGATGTAATTTATTCTTTCAATTCGCGCGCGCATTATGCGCGCGTGAATTCACAAGCATTAAAACCTCGAACAAGAGTCACTAATCGCAATATACTTGAATCATTTATGTGCAGGCTGTACATTATAAGTTGCTTTTTGAATACTTTGAAATAGGAAAACTTTTTTATAATAACTTATGATTGAAACAGAAAAAGACGCACGAAAAACTGTTGAACGCGCCCTTTTAGTTGGGATTAATGATTCTAGCCGCACCGCCGAAGAATCAATGCTTCACCTCGATGAACTCGCCGAATTAGCTGGCAACTTAGGTATCGCGACCGTGGGCAAAATAATAGTAAATCTTAAAAAGCCGCATGCCAAATATTACGTCGGCACTGGCAAAGCTGAAGAAATTGCGGAAGAGTTAAAAGCACTAGATGCCGATTGCCTGATCTTTGATGATGAGATGTACCCAGCCCAACAACGCAACTGGGAACGTTTGACAGAAATCCTAGTTATTGACCGACAAGAGATTATTTTAGATATTTTCGTAAAGCGCGCGACGACACGTGAGGCTACGCTTCAAGTAGAACTGGCTCGACTAGAATATTATCTGCCACGTTTAACCAAGGCTTGGAGCCATTTATCGCGCCAAGGTGGTGGCGGTTTTAATAAAGGCGAAGGTGAACAGCAAATCGAGCTTGACCGACGTCTCATTCGCAACCGTATTGCTGCGTTAAAGTCAGAACTTGAAGTTGTTCAAACCCAACGCGATACCCAACGTAAAAACCGTAAAAACAATAATATTCCAATGGCAGCAATTGTGGGCTATACCAATGCCGGAAAATCATCACTTTTAAATAAACTTTGCGATTCAAAGGTTTATATTGCCAACAAATTATTTGCCACACTCGATCCAACCACAAGAAAGTATACATTACCTAATCGACAGGAACTCATTTTAACCGACACTGTCGGCTTTGTTCGCAAGTTACCGCACGCGCTGGTTGAAGCTTTTAAATCGACACTTGAAGAAGCGGTTCTAGCTGATTTTCTGTTGTTAATCTTAGATATCAGCAGCCCTGTCGTTAAAGAACAGTGGGAAACTACGCTTGAGGTTTTAAAAGAACTCGGGGCAGATTCTAAAAGAATCATCACGGTTTTCAATAAAATTGACTTAGAAGAAGATCCGGAACATGTTGAATGGATTCGTGGATTATTTCCCGATGCGGTGTTTATCTCAGCTGCAACAGGTGAAGGATTAAACGAATTGACGCAACGGATGGAGAGTTACTGTAGCGATTGGAATACTATTATCCGAGTAAAATTGCCGCCAGCACGCCATGATTTGGCGGCATATTCACATCGTAACGGCGATGTTCTGGAATCAGAATATGATGAGAATGGCAATCTATTTATGACCGTGCGCATTGATAAACAGGGTGCGCGTGAATTTTCAGAATACTTGCAAACTAACCACTGATAACAATAAATTCAGGAACCTCCTCATGATTAGAATTTTCTTTATATTTTCCATGTTGGTATGTTCATTGTACGTTCATGCTGAACAGGATGAGTTTTCACCATGGGATGCTTGGCGCAAGGGCTATTCGCTTTATGAAGATGGCGAAAAAAACAAAGCGAAAAATCAGCAGCCGGAAGCATTAAAAAAATATCTTGAGTCGCGTGATTGTTATCTAGCAGTAAAAAAAGCTAAGCCTGACTGGAATCAGCAAATCATTGATAATCGCATTAAAATGTGTAATCGCGAAATTGATACATTACGAAAACAAATCGACCAGCACGCTGCAGCTGAGCAAGCCCTCCCGCCACCACTACAAAGTAGCAAAACTGTTAGTTCTAGTGAAATCATTATTGCAGGACGCAACAACCTCTATGAGCTACAAATTGAGCTGGATAAATATAAAAAACGTTTCAAGGAAAACTTGGAAGAACTAGAGAAGTTGCGCCAAGAATCCGAACGCAACCGCAGTTCACAACTCGAAATCGCCAATTTAGTAAAAGAAAAAGCAGTTTTGGGACATCGTATGGATGCACTTCAACAAAAATATGATGCGATGCTTGAAAAACAGAGTGCACCGGAAAAAGAGAAGCAGGATCTGCAAAATCGTTTGGTTGAAGAGCGCATGAAACTTGATATCGTTAATCAACGTTTAAAAATGCAAGAAGCCGAACAAGGTAAGCTGAAAGAGGAGATTACTGAATTATTGAGGGAGCGCAAAGATTTACAGCTAAAGCAAGCATCCGGTGCGGAACAAGTCGTTTCGTTAGCCCGGCGAATTGACGATCAAAATAAATTAGCAGAAATACGTGCAAAAGAAACTGAAAACCTCCGCAAGGAATTAACAGAACTTTCCGAACAAAACAATCTGCTCAATATAAAAACAAAAGCTGGCCAAGATGAAATAAATCGTTTATCGAAAGCATTGGAAAACAAAGCCACTGCACCACAACAATTAGCTGAAAATCGTGATTTAGCCAAAAGATTGAGCATAGTTGCTATCGAAAATGAACAATTGCGCATCGAATCTCGCGAACTAAAAAAACAGGAATCCAGATCAGTTACTGAACTCAAAGAATTGAGGTTGGCACTACTTTCGATGACCGATCAACGTGACGCACTGACTAAGGTTGTGAAAAACCTTCAAGAACATAATAGTAAACAGGAAACTATCGACGCTGCACGCCTTCAAGAGATGGCAACCATGAGCGCACGTAATCAGAAACTCGACGCGGAACTAAAATCGTATATTAGCAAATATGAGGCCTCTCAAAAGCGGCTGGAAACCCGTTTAGATAGTGAATACCAGAATGTTCTATCATTAACCAATCAGGTCAAAGATGGGCTGGAAAAATTGAAAGAACGTGACGACGAATTACAAAAACTTCAGGTTCGTTATTCGCAATCACAGGATAACAACCGCCGTTTGAGTGACACCGTGCAGGAATTAAAAGATAAACTGACCACCCGTGATGATGTTGCAACCAAATTCGCTACCACTTCCGCTGATTATCGAAAACTTCAAGATGAACAGAAAAGACTTCAAGATGAATTAACCAAAATGGAACAGATCAACCGTGAAAATGCTACCATTGTGGCAAAATATCAGGTTGCCTCAAAACAACTGATACAGTTAGCACAAAACAAAACAGATTTGGATATCCTGAAAATAAAACACCAACAAGCCCTAGAGTTAATCGCACAATTGAGAAAAACATCAGAGATCACGGAATCAAAACAAGTTGCGATGCTCACAAATGAATTAAAAAACATCACTGATCTGCGGCAAAAAACGGAACAAAAAAATACCGAATATGAAAAAACCATACGCGAAAACGCCACGCTCTTGGCCGACACCAAAATTACGTTGATTGAAAGTGAAGCACAACGTGAAAAATTATCCACCAACCTGCAACAGATTAACGCACAGGTTGAGGAACTTAAAAAAGATAAACCACAAATTGAGCAATTAAAAAAACAATTCATAAATTTAGAAAAAGAAAAAAACACCACCCTCAATTTATTGACCCAAGCCGAAGATAAAATTAAACAGTTGACTGCACAAGTTCGCCGATACGAAGACGGGAAAGATAGTCCCGAACGAGCCAACGACAGGATTGTGGCAACGAAAGATAACACCAAAGAGATACGCAAGCTGCACAACGAATTGGCGGAAGAAAGAAAAACCGCTTCCGAACTAAAAATTCAAGTTGAGCGTCTGCAAAAAGAGCAGTTAGCGAAGGTTCCAGAGTTGCAAAAAATGCAAAAAATTCTAAGTCAGCAACAATCGACAATTGCAGAACTCGAAAAAGAGTCCGCTACTCTCAAGGCTGGATCAACAACGAAAGAACGCAAAATTGCAGTTCAAAATCGCGCTATTGAACAGTATCAACAGACTATTTCTGAGCTCGAACAACAACGTCAATTAGTGGCGGATTTGCGTCGTGCGCTAACGACAAAAGAAGCAGAATTAACCCAAATAAGAACGAACGGCTTGAGTGATGATTTGTTACGACGTCAACTCTCGGCAGCCGCAGAAATTCACCGTCGCCAACTGAGCGAACGCGATCAGCGCGTCAATTTGTTGGAACAGCAACTCGGCGCCGCGGAGAATAATCAGAAACAGATGCAAAACGATCTAACCGAAATGCAAAAAAAAGTGAATCTACTAGAATCAATACGTAAAAGTGAAATCGCTGCTATTGAAAACTTTAACCGTTCACTGTCAACCGATCTTGCGCGTATTCCTGACAGTACTCCCGCGAAGTCACCACAAGAAGTCGCCTGGCATGCTGCTGAGTTATTGACCGTAGGCGGCAATGCGGAAAAAGAACAGGAAATCGATGTCGCCATGTGGAACTATCGAAAAATCCTCGAATTTGACCCGTCGAATTTTCAAGCGAATGCTCGCTTGGGTTCTATTTGTCTAAACAGAGGAATGTACAACGATGCCGCAAAATATTTTCATACAGCGATGAAAAAAGAACCGCAAAACGCGGCGGTCGCCTTAGAATATGGACTTTGTTTGTTAGAAATGAAAGACTATGCCACCGCACGCAAGTTGTTGTCCGAAGCAATACAACAACACCCGAACCATGACGATTTACGTGCCATTCACGCCGTCGCTCTCAATTATTGTGGTGACAGTGCGACTGCGATAACCGAATTGCGCGAAATACTGAAAAAATCACCGAATCGCCACGACGTCATGATTTATCTCGCTGAAGCAATTTATGATTCAGGAAAAAATCGTGACGAAGCCCAAAAACTGTATCGTGATGCTCGCAAGGCCGGAGCGCCCCCAGTCGCAAAACTAGAAAAACTAGGTATTGCCAGTGACAACGAACAAGCTCTGCAATTCCTCTATAATTCAGCTAAAGAATCCGAACAAAAAGCAGACCCAACCTCAGCAATCTGGTATTACGCACAAATTCGCAAGCTGGAGGGCACACAAAGTAAAATTGCCAACCATCTTGGATTGCTACAGCTACAAAACAATCGTCCAGAAGAAGCATTGGAAAATCTGCGCAATCGCCGCGATGATTTCACCTCTCAAGTTTTATGCGGGATTGCTGGTGCTATGTCTGGAAAACATCTTGATGCGGCTGCACATTTTAGAATCAGTCAACGCATGAAACGCCGCAGTCCTAAATTAAATTTAGATCCGGCTGCACTTGAATTGGCGCGTAAAATTGAAACCTCGATGGCAACCCAACCCGAAACTGGACAAACTGTTCAGGCTGCGCTTGAAGCACTGCGTGAACTACTGGGAAATTAATGAGAGAAAAAATCACCTCCAATACCGTTGCTGCCGTTATTATACCACTTGGTGTTGCGCTACTGGTGCGCACGGTGATGCTTTGCCAATGGATCGGTTCTCCGTTGCGCTACTATTATGGCGTTAAAGGATTGGATATGCAAACCAACCTGAGGTTTGGAGAAATGTTTTACAATGGCCTCAACGGTATACTCTTTACACCACATCGATTAATTGTCGCGCTGACAATGTTTTTCAATTCGGGAATATCAAATCCAGACGCAGTCGTAATTATCCAAGTCATACTGGGCATTCCAACTGGAGCCATGATCGGATGGATAGCGTTGCGCTTAACCGGCAAACGAAGCTGGGCCATGCTTAGCGGAGTTGCGGCTGCGCTCTATTCACCACTATTGATCCACGAGTGTTTTTTAGGTAAAGATGCTTTGACTGCCGATTTCGCGGTTTTATCATTGTTCATACTGTTTTGGGCTCATAAACAACATTTCCGCGCACGCAGTGTCGCACTAGCATCATGTTGTGTGATTTTTCCGCTTTTCAACCATCTGTCAGCACTACCATTTGCCATCATCGGAATATTTTTTCTGGCACAGGGTTTAAAATGGAATATCCGCGCAATCGCTATTTGGGTAATAACACCCGCCTTAGGATTATTAATTATCGCATCAAGTTTTCACCTCGCACGAAATGAACGGTTTATACCTTTTGACGCGCCATTTGGTTATATAGCGCGGGTTTCGCTTGGAGAAAACATTGAAAACTCGTTGAACTTAAAAGCCGAGACTGAAGTAGCAACAGCAACTGAAGCTGAAGTAAAAGCTGAAACAAAAGCAGAATTAGAAGCCAAAATTGGAACGGAAGCCAAGGTTAGCGCGGAAATTAAAGTTAGAACAGAAGTTAAGGTTAAGGCAACGCCTAAAGATGGAACAAAAGCCACTGCCACAACAACCAAAGTTAAAGAAAAAGTAAAAAAAGAACGAATTCCCAAAATCGCACTGGGTTATTTCAAAAAAGCCTTTATGCTATTCAAACCGTATGAAATACCCAATAATATCAACCATTATTTTATTAAG
This sequence comes from Lentisphaeria bacterium UBA7640, assembly GCA_002483765.1. Taxonomy (GTDB): domain Bacteria; phylum Verrucomicrobiota; class Lentisphaeria; order Victivallales; family Victivallaceae; genus UBA7640. The sequence continues at coordinate 45,548 of DLIO01000059.1, forward strand.
AATCGGCTTGGAATTTTTAATTCTCTGCTAGGCCCATTATTATTAATACCACTGGCTGTAACTAGCATTTTACTGATTTTATATAATTCTACATGGAGGCAGCGTTTCACTTTGCCGCTGCTGTATATCGCTGGCTATGCATTGCCATTAATAGCGTTCTATCCACTCGCGCGCTATCGAATTATTTTATGCCCAGTGTTTTGTCTGCTTGCTCCTTATCTTTTCTTTCTAACCCAACGTCTTTACCGGCAAAAAAAACGTGTTTTCTGGGCCCCTCCATTGATAGCAGCAGTGTATGCATTTGTTTTATTCCCTGGATTTGATGATGAATTATTGCGCGCCACTGATTTTGTGGCATTTGGCAAAGCTCAGGAATTGAAATATGGCAACAAAAAAGCCGCGGAACAATCATATCGAGAAGCGGTGGCCTACACTCCAAGCCATTTGCCGGGAGTCATAAATTTGGCCGACAGCTTGATTATTAATGGCAAAGCGCCGGAAGCGATGCCCGTTTTAGATACTTACCACAGACTTTATCCTGAACATCCTGGAATAAGCTATTATTATGCGCTTTCCTTGATGGGATGTGGACGTTTCAGCGACGCTGCGGCTATCTTTGCGCTCTCACCGCCGCCGGATAATCCGTTAATGCAGACACTTCACAACTTTTATCATGGCGAGTGCTTGCGATTGACTGGGAATCCAGCCAAAGCTATGGAGAAATATCGCGAAGCCTTGAAAACTGCAGAACCCAAAATTGCAAAAAACATTAAAGCAACCATGAAATCAACTACTCAATGATTATATTAGGCGTAGCCAGAATTGCCATCAAATAGGTTAAAATGAAAATTTGCCATAAATGTTACGGAAATTATGAAAAACATGGAATATTCCGTATAAAACTGGATACTATCATTTTCGATAGTGATTCATACTTACGCAATAGATTAAAGTCGAACTTCGGCATCTGCGATGTACGCCTTGACTATTTCGATGGGCATCTAATTATTATTTTCAACCCGAGAATTATTTGCGAGAAACAAATTATCCAATTATTGAATACTCCAGGATTCTTATTAAAAGAAAACTTTATCCGGAACGCTGAACAGTTTTTTTCCTATCATGGCAATGTTATTCGACTAGCCGCCTGTGGATTATTGGTGGTAATCAGTTGGATGATGCGAGTGAGATTTGAGGAAATATATAATTTACCATTGCCTGGGGCAACTAACCTGCTAACAGTGCGAATAGCTTATGCTGCTACTAATTTATTAGCGATAGCTATCGCCATCGCCCCATATTTTCGTAAATTATTTGCGACATTTAAACGCGGTCTTTTTAGCGTCAATGTACTGATGTTCATTGCGATAACTGGCGCGCTTCTAACCGGTTACTGGCTGGAAGCGGCCACGTTTTCGTTGGTCGCTGTATTTGTTGAGGCGTTTGAAAAAATAATTTCAGTTCAAACTTGGCATGAATATCTGAACGGCACAATCGCCAACGCCAAAAATGCCTACGTAATTGAAGGTGACAGTAGTCGAAAAATTCCAATACATGAATTAAAAGTGGGCCAACTAGTTTCAGTAAAACGTGGAATGTTGATTCCAACAGACGGCACTATCGTTTCAGGAAGCGGGTTTATTGATGAAGCTTCAATTACCGGAGAGAGTATCATTCCTGTAAAAAAGCGAGGTGACAAAGTCTACGCAGGAACACTGTTAGAAAACGGTTCAATCACCGTAGAAGCCACCAATATCGGGCACGACACCACCATTGCAGCCATCTCCAAAATGATCAACGATGCTCAGCATGAAAAAGAGACTAAAATAAAAAAAACTGCCGATAGTTGTGCAGCTTGGTTAACCTGTTTTATCCTCGCATATTCCGCTTTTCTATTTATCGCTTCCTATTGGGTAATACACAACTCCCTGGCTTCGTCGCTGGTTTACTGCCTCAGTATTATCTTCGTGGCCTGCCCTTGCACGCTATTACTGAGCACGCCACTGGCAATCCATGCCGGCGTCGGACTGGCGGCGCGTTTTGGCATCATTTTCCGCAACGGCCACATTCTCGAAGAATTCGCCAAAACTAAAACTTTGCTGCTAGATAAAACCGGCACTCTGACTCACGGCAATCCAGAAGTCCGCGAAGCCAGAGCTTTCAGCGCCTGTTCGACCTCTAAAATGCTAAGGATTGCCGCCGCTCTGGAGCAAAACTCCTATCATCCGCTCGCTTTAGCGGTTTGTGCATATGTCATATCGCGTGGGTTAAAAATCTCTGTTGCAGAAAATTATCAAAAATTTGAAGGAGGTATTTCAGCCTCTCTTAACGGTAAAACTTATTATTTAGGAGCCAAAAAACTCATGCGTGATTTAGGTGTTGAGTTTACTCAAAAAACCACGGACTGGCTCGAAATGTCTAGTGCGAGGGGTTATGAGGTGATATTGATTGCCGACGAACAAAAAATTATTGGGGGGTTTTCATTCGTCGACCGCTTGCGCGAAGAAGCCGTCGAAGCCATCGCGAAAATACGTAGCCTGGGAATGGAAAGAATGATCATGGTTACCGGAGACAATCACGCTTGTGCGGAACGCATTTCCAAACAGCTTGGGTTGGACGAGTATCACGCTGAGTGTTTCCCCGAAACCAAACTTAAATGTATTCGTACTTTAAAAAGCCAAGAAAGAGTTGCGATGATTGGCGATGGTATCAACGATGCCCCTGCCTTAACTGCGGCGACAGTCGGCATCGTCATGGTTGGTGTTGGTACCGACGCGGCGGTGGCAGCCGCGGATATTGTTCTTGGCAGTGGTGGCTTAAATGATTTGGCTATAGCTTACGATCTTAGTAAGAAAGTTTATCTCACGATAAAATTCAATATAGCATTATCAGTACTTTTAATGATTATAATGGTGGCGCTAGTCAGTACAGGACAGATCAGCTTAACGGTCAGTACCTTCCTATACATCGGTTCATCGTTACTGGTGATAATGAGTTCATACGTCAGTTTCTTATTAACTGTACCGTGGCGTCGGAGAAAACGTAACCCTAAGATAAAATTAGACCAATAATTTTGTTCTCTAAATTCGCGCGCGCATTATGCGCACGCTAATTTCAATATCCGAAAAACCGCCAAATGACGTTTCAACTGAGCTAAACATTTTATCCAGTTTTCTAAATTTATAAACCGCTCCTGGCTTGAACATTTGCATTTATCTAAAGCCAAGATATAATTGATGAAGCGAAATACATTTAACGCAAATCTTGATAAATTGATAATTATTAAAGGACAAACACAATGAAAAAAATAATGGTAATTTTAGCTGATGGCTTTGAAGAAATTGAAGCTATTGGCACTATCGACATACTGCGCCGTTGTGAATTCGACGTAGTAATTGCTGGTTCAGATTCCAACTGTGTAACCGGAGCACATCAAATTAAAGTCAGCTGCGACAAGCTTTTATCAGAACTTAATCCAAAAGATTTCCACGCAGTGGTTTTACCCGGAGGGATGCCCGGCTCTACTAATTTACGCGACAGCGCAACTGTTAAAAATGCAGTGTTGACAGTTTACAACCAAGGCGGTATTGTTGCGGCTATCTGTGCTGCTCCACTTGCTTTGGCTGAATTTGGCTTGACAGAAGGACGCAACATTACCGGTTATCCAGGAGTTGAAGGAAAATTTGGCAACTGTAATTATACCGGAAAGACTACAGAAAGCGATAAACGCATTATCACGGGCAGAGGTCCCGCTGCTGTTTTTGAGTTTGCTGCCGCCATTTCAGAAGCACTCGAAAAACCCGCATCTGATGTGTTGCGCGGACTACTTTATCCAAGTACACGCTAATGTCATTTACAGTATTAAAAACCGTTGGCAATGCCCGTCGTGGCGTTCTTACCACTCCGCACGGCACAATTCAAACTCCGATTTTCATGCCGGTAGGAACGCGTGCCAGTGTAAAAGCGATGACCCCACTTGAGTTGGAAGAACTTGATGCTCAAATTATTTTAGGCAATACCTATCACTTATTTTTAAAGCCTGGACTTGAGATATTGGAAGCAGCTGGTGGATTACATAAATTTAGTGGTTGGAAACGGCCAATGCTGACCGATAGCGGTGGATTTCAAGTTTTCAGCTTATCAAATCTACGCAAGATCGAAAAAGATGGAGTATGGTTTTCATCGCATATTGATGGCAGCCGTTTCTTTCTTGGCCCCAAGGAATCGATCAACATTCAGCGCATATTGGGTTCTGATATCGTTATGGCTTTTGACGAATGCACGCCGTATCCATGTTCGCACGCAGACGCATTAAAATCATTAAAACAAACCTCGGAATGGGAAAAAACCTCAAGAGATCAGCCAATGTTAAAAGGGCATTTGATGTTCGGTATTGTCCAAGGTTCGACCTATCGCGATCTGCGCGAACAATCTGCACAAGAACTAGTCAAAATCGGCTTTGAAGGTTATGCTATCGGCGGCCTCAGTGTTGGCGAACCGGAAAATGAGATGTATCAATGCCTAGACTGGACTACCCCGATTTTACCATTTGACAAACCGCGTTACTTAATGGGAGTCGGAACCCCAAAACAATTAGTAGAAGCGGTGGCGCGCGGTGTAGATATGTTTGACTGTGTATTGCCGACGCGAATGGCGCGACACGGCAGTGCTTACGTTGGTAAAGGTACGGTAATTCCAGTTAAAGCTGGACGTTACGCCAAAGATTTCACGCCAGTGGATTCTGAATGTAGCTGTTATTGCTGCCAAAATTTCACTAAAGCTTATATCCGTCACCTGCTGAATGTTGGGGAAATCACCGGCTTACGGCTTTTGACTATTCATAATCTGCATTATTATTTGAATCTGATGAAACAGATTCGCGACAGCATTGAAGGTGGAACCTTTGAACAGTTACGCGCAAAATTCGCTGAAACTGGAGCATAAAAGCCCCATTGGTAGTGTTCGTGAAAAAATAAAAAAAACTTCCATCTTATTGATGGAACAATTTTTATCTTTCCCCTGCCCTGGGTGCGGCGCATTAGTCGATGATAACTGGAATCAATTCTGTCCTGATTGTTGTGAAAAACTACAAATGACTTCTTCATCACACTGTCGTGGTTGCGGTGGAGGAATTGACGGCATTCTTGATTATTGCTCCAAATGCCTACAATTCGGCGCGCGTCCCTGGCAAAATGCTTACTCTATATTTGAAATCAACCAGTTCGGCCGCGAAATGATTCATCGTTATAAATACCGTAACGGAGTCGAATTAGCGCGTGCATTCGCGCGCCTTGGAGCAGAAAAAATCTGTTCTACTAATGAACATTTTGATGTCATCGTCCCAGTGCCATTGCATTGGCTACGTTATCTGCATCGTGGTTACAATCAGTCACAGCTGTTCGGTTTGGCATTGCAACATGAATTGAATATTCCGATGTGCAACCTGCTGAAACGCTGTCGCCACACTCGGCGTCAAGCTTCATTAAACCGTGAAGCTCGAATTAAAAACCTAAAAAATGCTTTCGTAATACGCAATCAACCGCAAACAAAAGGCTTGAGCGTTTTATTGATTGACGATGTGTTTACCACTGGTTCAACTTTAACCGAAGCATGTCGCGCCCTCCCACTAGCCAAAGTAACAGTAATGACTATCGGACGCCGCTAAAACAAAGGTTTGGATTTGTGGTGCAAATAAAAGAAAAATGGTGGGCGTAACTGGGCTCGAACCAGTGACCTCAACGATGTCAACGTTGCGCTCTAGCCAACTGAGCTATACGCCCCAAGGTCAAATGAAGAATTTCAATATACGTCCGAGTTAAAGATTGTCAAACTGCGTAACTAGAAAAAACACGGAAATTCGCATAATTAACAACCGCTTATAGAAAAACAAGCGCGAAGCATTAGATTAAGCCAATTCCTAAAAAATTATAGCTATGGAGATTTTTTAAAATGCATATACCAGAACAGATGCTCACCGGAACAACTTGCCCTGTAACCGCATTGCTCGGAGCTGCCGTCATTAGTGGCGCGTGCATCGTGGTTAGCCGTAAAAAAAGTGAACATTCAATGTTTGAGTTTGCGGCAGTCAGTTCGTTAATCTTTGCCGGACAGATGTTGAATTTCCCGATATTGAACGGAGTTTCCGGACATTTACTCGGTGGAGTGCTAGCGGCGGCACTATTAGGAACTCCGCTTGGAATACTCGCTATCGCATTAGTAGTGACGGTCCAAAGTATCTTATTTGCCGACGGCGGAATGAGCGTACTAGGAGCAAATTTACTGAATATGGCGGTGATTGGCGCCGGAGTTGGGGGTTTGGCACTTTATCAGTTTAAGAAATACTTCAATCAATATCTAGCCATTGTATTAGCTGGTTTTTTGTCAGTTACTTTGGCGGCTCTAGCCGTTTCCATTGAACTTGCATTCGCTGGAACGGTACCACTGGCGGATTCGCTGCCATCAATTCTCGGCGTACATTTGTTGATTGGAGTTGCAGAAGGGGTTTTCTCCGTGGCAATTTACGCATTGGTGATCAATAGTTCTCAACTTGCTAAACTGGAACAGCGAACAGGCATCAAAGTCGCGGCGCTAACCGTTGTGGCATTGCTAGTGACGCCATTGGCCAGCCAACATCCCGACGGTTTGGAATATATCGCCCAAAACCTTAATTTCCTACCTGAAACTGCGATAGTTCCACTGTTTTCGTTAATGCCCGATTATTGCATTCCAATGTTCGGTCAAGGAGCGTTTTCAACTTTATTGGCGGGTTTAATTGGTGCGATTATCGTCGCGTTCGCGGCATTGACAACCGCAAAATTTTTGCGAGTTGTCAAAAGATAACCGGTTACACTTGCATAGTTCGCGTTAATATTCCTATCGCAACCAATGTTGCGTGTTTGCGCTTAACTTTCTGCCATCCGACGTAAGCCAAAAAATATCAAAGGATTTTATGATTCTCGGAATTGTCATTGGACTGGCCTCTGCAGTGATGCAGTCAGGTAGCTATATCCTGAGCCGTAGTTTCATGGCAAAAAATTATTCTGCCAAAGCACTTACGATCTATTCACAATTGATTATGGGTGTGTTAGCGTTGGCAGCGTTGCCGTTCGCATATCCTGAACGCATCACTGATGGTACCAGTGGCGAATTCTTTCTATGGACGCTACTCTGGTTGACGGTGATACCAATTGGCCAATTGGTATCACCGT
>DLIO01000059.1:52877-53598 GCA_002483765.1 Lentisphaeria bacterium UBA7640
ACGGTGATACCAATTGGCCAATTCTGTTTTTTTCGAACTCTTCGTGAAATTGAACCAATCAAAATCGCGTCATTGCTCGGCTTGAAGATCATTGTATTAGCGCTGATTTTTGTTTTTGTTTTACGTAATCTGCTCTCTGCCAGACAATGGTTCGCTGTTCTCATCAGCACTGCCGCTGCGGTCGGCATGAACTGGAGTGGCGGTAACAAATTTGCTGGCAAAGGCTTACTTTACCTTGCAATAACTTTGATCTGCTTTGCGCTCGCAGATATTGCTGAAACCCGTTTAGTCCGAATGATCAACTCTGGCGATCTATTACACGACTCGATAGCAATCTCGGCATTATGTTATGGCTTGCTCGGAATTATAACTATTCCTGCACTCCGATTTATTAAATTTGACGTGATTCAGTTACGTGCGGCAATTCCATACTCGGTCACTTGGCTACTAGCAATGACTGCGCTTATTGCCTGTTTTGCTGAACTCAATACTGTTTTTGGGAACGTGGTACAGGCAAGCCGTGGCGTCATTGCCATTGGTTTAGAACTAACGTTATTATCGCTGGGACTGTCCAACGAACGCGTTTTAGTGTCACCCCAGATGTGGATTCGACGGATTCTAGCTGCACTGCTAATGGCAGCAGCAATAGTTATCTTCTCACTCTCCGGCAGCTATTAATAAAACCACATAACTTGTGTCTTTAACTTCGCGCGCGCATTAT
>DLIO01000059.1:53743-76778 GCA_002483765.1 Lentisphaeria bacterium UBA7640
ATTATGCGCGCGCGAAGTTAAGAATCGAATTACATTGCTTTTATCGGCGTTTATATAAAAATTATTTCAAGAATTAGTCGTTGTGAATTTCACTGTTTAAACGAATAATCTCTTCGAGTTTAGTGGCAGCATCTTCCCACTGTTCAGTGGCTTTTTCCTGATCAATCTGCAGTTCGTGGAGTCGTCGGTTCAAAGCCGGATAATCTACTGGTTCGTCGCCGCAGGCCGATAATTGTTGCAAAATTTCACCGCTTTCGACATCTAATTTTTCAATGGTATTTTCTAGATGTGACACCTTTTTTTCGTAACGGTTCTTATCGGCTTGGAGCTCTTGACGGCGACGAGCACGCTCACGGCGGCGTTCTTTGCGTTGATCACTGGTTTCCTGAACAGTTGCCGTGCTGGGATCGGCAATATTTTGACTATTTGATTTTTCCAGATAATAACTGTAAGAACCTAAATATTTACGAATTCCAGGGGGTTCCATGGCGATAATAGTTTCGGCGGAGTTCTCGACGAATTCAATATCATGGCTGACTAGACAAACAGTGCCTTGATATTGCTTTAATGCTAACTGCAAAGCTTCACGTGCGGCAATATCTAAATGAGTAGTCGGTTCGTCCAAAATCAGTAAATTAGGTGGATTGACGAAAATACGAGCAAAACAGAGCCGGATTTTTTCGCCACCGCTCAAAACCTTAACCGGTTTAAGCGCCTCATCACCAGAAAATCCAAATGTACCTAAGATGGAGCGTAACGAATTGGGCGGTGTTTGGCTCGAAGCAGCAGCGCGGACAACATCAAACGCAGTCGACTCTAATGGTAAAATATCAGAGAATTCTTGGGCCTGATATCCTTTAATTACATTATGCCCCAATACCACTTTCCCTGAACACGGTTGAAGAATACCTGACAATAATTTTAGCAAAGTAGTTTTGCCGGTGCCGTTATACCCGACAATGGCAATCTTATCATTGCGATTAATCTCAAAGTTGATATTTTTCAGCAGTGGTATAGCTGTATTTTTGTAGCCAAAAGTGACATTTTCGAAACGAGCAATTTCTGCCCCAGACGGTGGTGGCGGTGGCAAAACAATCGATCCTGAAAAGCCAAGATCATCTAATTCTTCAACCTCCTCCATTTTATCGAGCTGTTTTATCCAGCTTTGAGCTTGCGACGCTTTACTAGCTTTAGAACGAAAACGATCAATAGTTCGTTGCATGTGCTCCATTTTGCGTTCTTGGTTGCGCTTCGCTGAAATAGTTGCCAAGCGGCGATTTTCGCGTTCGCGGCGATAATAATCATAGTCGCCAGGGTAGCGAGTCAACGCGCCTTGATTAACTTCGACAGTTATCGTAGTCAGGCGTCTTAATAGAAAACGGTCGTGTGAAATCAACAATAGCGTTCCGGCAAAAGATTTAAGAAAACGGCACAACCACTCCACTGCGGGAATATCGAGATAGTTTGATGGTTCGTCCAACAGCAAAACATCGGGATGGGCGACCAAAACACGCGCTAATTGCGCGCGCATCTGCCAACCTCCACTGAATGAGGTCAACGGTTCAGCAAAGCGGCCTTCACTAAATCCCAATCCAGACAGCGCGGCTTCAGTTTCCGAACGCAAGCGATATCCGCCAAGCGTCTCAAAACGACTTTGGAGTTCACCGTGCTTGTGAAGCAAAGCGATGGCTTCTGGAGAAGCTGCGTCAATAATAGTTAGATCGTGGTCAATTTTCTTTAGTCGCTTCAGTATGACCGTTAATTCTGGAATCGCGTCAGCAGAATAATCAAGCAAAGAGCGTTTTTCATCGCCTGGCGGCAACTGTTGTTTCAGGTGGCTAATACGCATATCTTTCGGTAAATTTATAGAACCAGAATCGGGAAGCATGGTGCCACAAATCATAGAAAACAGAGTACTTTTGCCAGAACCGTTAGGGCCGACAATACCGATGCGTTCTCCAGGATTGATCCTTAAATTTACTTTAGTGAAGATATCTTGAGCGGCAAAATTTTTGGAAATATTTATAAAATCAATCATTTTTTCTTTTAATTATTCCGTTTCCATGGCTGTACGGAATGTGATGTTGTTAAAAAAATCTTCATCCAGGATTACCGTTCCGGTAGCCGCAAAAGATTCATTGTTGACAATGCTGGGAACCTTTCCCGACATAGTTATTTCGCGCATCAAGGGCGTACTGATCAACCCAAATATGGATTCTGCCGTCTCATAGCGCTCATCCTCAGAAGCAGGATATAAGGTTCCACTGCGCCATTCATAGTTTGGAACGCCGGCGACGGCACGGCGCCACTGCACAGAAGAAGGCAGCGCCAACGACTGCTGACGGCGTTCGCCAAGCCAGCGACAATAAGCGTTAGCCGCACTTGGACCAACTCCGAATACTGCGGTATTGATATCAATGTCCTCACAAAGTGTTCCTGTCTCGTCAAAGATATCGCGATATTCACGATTTTTAAGCATTTTGGGCATATACCTACGCTTCAATTTCTGATCATCCAGCGACAACCAAAATTGGCGATACTCTTTAAAACTAACCGGGTGACGGCTGATAAAAAAATCAGGAATATGCTGCCAGGCACGCAAATTATTGTTGTTATTTTTAAAATCATTTTTTAATGCAATTTCACCGCCTGGAACGAAAAGCATTTCTGGCGGGATTTCCTGTGGAATTTTTAATGAAACTTCTTTATGTCCGCAAATATCGATTGTAAAAGGTAGGAAAATTGGCACGAGGGCTGGAATCGTTATCTTCATGAGATATACGCCTTTCTCCATTTGGTATTGAGTAAATGGGCCGCTAGGCAAAACCTTGAATTCGCCGTAACGCACGGCCACACCTCCGTGCTGTGGCAATTCTGCATATTCGAGAACGGCATCAGGCCGATTAATATTTACCGAAAGAGTCCCAGAGCGTTCTAAAATCATTTTCACCTGAGCATTCAGGATTTCATCCTTTTCCAAAGCTTGATAAAAAGACCTACGCTGCGGTATTTTTATTGTTTCCATCAATTTCATGGCATCATTGACATTATTGATTGCAATGTAAAAACGCAGGCGCTTGAGTAGCAACTCGTCGATACGCGATACTACTTCACGATCTTTTATATTTAGTCCTTCGGAACGCTGAAAGAAATCGAGAGCATTGGATGAATAGTTGTTAAACTCTAAAACTTGGCGTTCGAAATCATGTTGAAGATGTTCTGCTGAGCGATTAATATCTTCGCCTTTTTGGAATCGTTGCATATGAATATAAGTAGAACGGGCGCGCAATCTTGCCAAATCGGCTTGATTAAGATTGTAATCCGCAATACTAATATAATAATTATTCTTAACAATTGAATCGATATGCCCAAATGCCCAATAAATGAATATTGTAAGCAACGCAACGATTAAAACTGATGGAATTAATGGCCTCCGACGAAATAATTTAATTACCCGCGTATGCGGCGGGTCGGAATATGCAGAGACCGGTTCATTCCCTTGCCAGTTGTGGATATCTTTAATCATTTCACTAACTGCTTGATAACGCTGCCTTGGATCTCCAGCCATTGCCTTCATACAAATAGCATTCAATTCTTTCGAGATATTACGTTTAGGCGCACGCCGGCGCGGTGGTAATAGCATACCATGAATCACACGATTTAACGTTTCATGAGTATTAGAGCTTTTTTCAACCGGAGAATCTTCCAAGGTCAGCATGGCATACATGATGCAACCCAAACTATAGATATCGCTTCGCGCATCGATATCATTAGTTCTACCGGATGCTTGTTCAGGAGACATAAACGCGGGCGTTCCACTCACCACTACTTCATTTGGAGCTAATGACGGTTCATTAACTTTACCATCTAAAAAAACACTATCTTTAAACTGGTCGCCATTGAGATATTTAACCATTCCCCAATCCATAACCTGGACCTCACCAAAATGACCAACCATGATATTGGCCGGTTTCAGATCACGATGAACAGCACCTCGATGATGAGCGTAGGCGATAGCTTGACAAATACCAATCAGAATTTCCATCAGACGGTTCAGCGGATATTTCTCGGTATAATCTAGGTTTCCTTGCGCTAATTCCTTAATGATTGAGCGCAAATCTTCGCCGGCTACTTTCTTCATCGTGAAGTAGATGCCAGCATCGTCGAAGACGCCGAAACTATGAACCGGTACAACATTTGGGTGGTCAATTTGAGCGGTAGCACGCGCTTCTTTGATAAAACGCTCGATATGATTCTTGTTATGCCGATTAGGCTGTCGTAAAATTTTAATCGCGACTTCCCGTTTAAGATTTGGATCAAAACCCGACATCACTGTGCCTATACCGCCCAAACCGATAGTTTTAACATCTTCAAACTCAGATAATTTGCTAATATGGCTAGTGCTCAGAAGCGACTTCACCTCTTCATGAGAGATAAAGGAAACGTCACTTTCATTGATCTCATCCATGGCCAAGGTATGCAAGTCCTGGTCTAGATTTGGCTCCAAATATTTTTCCTCATTCATCTTAAAAAACCAGAGTTACGGGTTACCGGAACGATATTTGGCATCCAGTTCATTAACTCTTTTGATTAGAATTTTCGATGCATCAACAAATCCAACGAAGTAATCATCAGCTGGCGTTTTGTTCAATGGTAATGGAGTAATATCATTCAAGTTTGACTTTTCGGGAAATAGCCAACACTGCGCTTCATGCCTGGTGCCGAGGTCATAACTACGCTCTGCGAGCACTAAGCCAACGAATTCACCCTCTTTGCTGATGATAAAATCACCATTTTCCGCCGACAATGCTGGATCGCCACGCTGATTGCGAATGTAAAGATAGTGATTTTCTCCCTGAAGGCTGATTGAACAACGTCCATCCAATCCCGTGACCGATTTCCCCAATGATTGCGCTTTAAAAAGATAAAGGTCTTGAAGGCCACGTTTTTTTAGTTTTTCGTAAGTCAAAACCGACAACGGCTTGGCGGCTTGATTTGCGCTTTCCAACAAACAAACACGATTATCAGCGTTCATCGAAAGCAGCGCTTTAGGCTGGCTTTGAGCCACAGCACTCGGACGCTTTTGGCGGTAATCCAGTTTTATAACCTTGCTGTATCCAGAATGCATCGAACCAATTCCGGTTACCGAACGGAAATCCACCGGCAGATAATTTTTACCATTAAGAATAATTTCTGGCAAATAGAGTTTGCTATTAAATTCTGCATTATTAATAAATCTTTCATTTTCAAGTGATATTGACAACTCAAGCACCGCTTCTGAATATTTAGCCAACGATTCGTCACGCGTTGTAACGGCTTTGCCGATCTGTTCTTTTACAATCTCAAGTTTTCCTTCCGTGATTTTCAGTTTGGTTTCGGTATCGGCCAAATACTTTTGTGCCGACTTCAAGTCTGTAACAGAAGAACCGAGCTCTAGTTTGGTGCCTTTCAGTTCAGATTTGGTCGAAGAGAGCTCCGTAACCGCAGAACTCAGCAAGTTTTTCATGTTTTCAGCCCTTTGCTGGGTTTCTCGTAATTCCACCTCGCGGGCAAACAGCGCTTGCGCAGCCTTTTCAATTTTGCCTTTAGCTTCAGCCAATTCCTTTTCGGTACTGCTGAGATGACCACGAGTGTAGGATAAACCGAGTTCCGTTTCACGAACGCGGACATTGGTAGTCTTGAGTTCGCTCAGCAGTGTTGTCGTTTGTTCCGAAGACTTCGCCAGTGCCTCGCTCAGCATTGCCACCCTTCGTGCAGATTCAATTATTTCTCTTTCAGATTCAGTCAATTTCTTGGCTAATTGTTCTCGTTCTTGTTGAGTTTTGGACAGAGCTTCAGACTTTGTTCGTAAATCTCTTTCCCTAGCCTGCAAAGCATCACGGAGCTGTGCAAGTCGCTTAGCTTTCTCGTCTGAGCTCAACTCACTAACTTGAGTCTGTTTTTGAGCAGTAGCGAGTAAATTTTCGAGTTTAACTAATTCCGCATCAACAATTTTTTTCTCTTGTAATAATTCGGCTCGTTTATCCAACTCTTTGCGCACAATTTCGATCTGCTCAATCTTCGAAATTTTGTGCGTTGGCCTGCCAACGTCTGCTGGGTTACCAGTACCAATGGCCAACGACATTACTGACAACACCAGAAAGTCGCACATTATAATCAGGATCGACCTGTTCAAAGTTATTTACTCCCGTCTTCTCGTGTCGCATCAATCATGCGTTGCTTGATCGGATATTGCAAGGTAATCCGTAAAACCACGCTAAAAATAATTCCGATCAAGGTTGAGGAATAAGCAATTAAGCGACTAATTTGCGGATTAAATGACATAATAATAAATGATGAAACTGTCCCGAACAGCCCGAAATAGAGGGGCAAATCAAGAAACAAATCAGCATTATCAAGTTTCTTCATTCTGATAATAATGTTGTCAGTACTTTGCCGGAGATTGAAAAACACCCATGATGCGGAGATAAAAGCAAAAACTTGAAGCAATATCACGAAAATCAAGATAAAGAACGATAACTTTGCAGTAAACTCCGCGTTTATCATCGCTTTGCTTGCTCCCATTGACGCTTCCCCTGCTGGAGTAGCCACCTCCACGCCGCCTTCAAACAATGAACGAAAAAAATCATTGCTATGGTAAAAATAGAGCATTAACATCGTTATCAAAGTACCGGACGCAATGTAAATAGAAACCGCACCAATCCATTTCCAATTTTTATTCATTATTTTGAAATACTCCTCTAAATAATTTATGATAATTAATAAAAAAAACACAGTTTAATCTACTCGAATTTTCCAACTTATCAACTAAAAAAGACGGTAAAAGCAACCTTTACTTTTCTCCGTTTTCGTGGACGCGCATCATACCAACGCGACATGGAGCATTGTGCTACAGCTTTGTATTTTGGACTAACACGGACGAACGCGGATGTGGCGGACGGAGTGGACTAACATGGAAATGGGTGAAGGGAGTTTTTGTTCAGAAATCTCGCTAATTTTCATATTTTTTCTTTCTCCATTCACGGCATTCGAGGATAACATCTCCAACTCATTTTTCGCCCTTCCCCACCGATCCCGGAGTAAAACCATAATATTTCTTAAAACAATTACAGAAGTAAAATGGGCAACTCCAGCCAGTAAGACGCGCAACGTCTTTAATGAGATAATCCCCATCCTCAAGCAGTTCTTTTGCTTGTTCCAGACGTATTTCCGCCAAAGTCTGCCGAGTAGTTTTGCCGGTTTCTCTGCGAAAAACCATATTAAGATATTGTGGCGACACTCCGGCATAACGTGCGATATCGACCACACTCATATTCTCTTCAAAATAACGGCTCTGCATGTAGTTTAAAGCATTCTCTAATGGCGAACTTTGAGCCGTAACGGATTGTTTTTGAGATGCCGAATCGAGTAAAAATATCAGATTATCCACTACTGAATGCATCAAGTTATAGCTAATTTTCGAGAACTGGGCAACATTTTGAATTTTGCTTAAAGACAAAAGTATTTCTGGTATGATATTTATTTCTATATCTTCATCATCTAAGGTTTGATTTTGCCAGAGATGAGCAAAGCGTGGACCAAAATCAATTTTTTGATAGTTGACTTCTAGCGATAGTTCACATTTCATTGTCGAGCTTGCATGAATGATTCCAGGTGGCACAAAAAAAACCGCATGTTGCTGAGCTTCACCGAATGGATGAAAAAACTTCAGTTCCCAAGCTTTATGAAAATGCGGAACCAATGCCGTCGCAATATCTTTCTCCACGAGTTCTTGTTCCGGAAACACTAAAAAACCTTCATTAAGAACCTCGCCAAGATACCGCCCAATACTACTCTCACTAAATAACATATTTCCCTCCAAGTTTAAATCCAACTAGTGCTTAAACCACTAATAAACGCTAATTGAACACTAATAAGTTTTAAGTGTTAAGAAAGAGGTAGACTACTCTGTGGAGCGTGGACGTATTTTACCAGTCGAATAACCATGGCGTCCGCTTTTCCCTTCCCACCTTAACTTTTAAAACTCAACCCTTCTTCCTTCTCTTCTCCGCATCTCTGTGGCTCTGTGGCTCTGTGTTAAATCTTTTCCTTTCCCTGTCCCTTTCTCCCTCTCCATAATTTATAATTCAGCATTTATAATTCTTCGCCCTCCGTGCCTCCGTGTTAAAAACTTTCCCTTACTCCCTCTCTTTCCCATTCTAACTCCTAACTTCGCACTTCTCAATTTACTCTCCCAAACTCTCATTCTCAAGTACAAATATCATATGAGTTTCGATTTTTATATTATTTTGTTCTTTTTCTATAGTTATAAGCTCTTGCATTAATAGCTTTATTACTGTATAATCATAACCAAGGCCCAAAACACAAACATAAAATGGAGGTTGTAAAAAGAATGAAAAACAACAAAGGGAAAAGTTGTAAGTCGTTGATACCCAATAGTTTCACCTTAGTTGAATTGCTGATTGTGATTTCTATAATTGCGATTCTTGCCGCAATGTTGCTACCCGCATTGAATAAAGCTCGAGAGAAAAGTTTAAGTATTAGCTGTTTAAATAATCTTAAGCAGATGGGAACCTCGCTTGCATTATATCAAAGTAGTTATGATGATTGGATTCCACCACAATATTTCACTTATAGTAGCGGTCCAAAATGGTGGTATTCTAATCTTGCGGCTATGATGGGCAATAGAGAGGCTTTAGATCACCCTTATAATCTCAAGTCAGGTATCTTTAATTGCCAAGCTCGAAAATCATGGGCTATAAGTAGCAATAAAATAGTGCCAAATTCCAATAATTATGCATTTAATTGCAAAAACGGAACTGCAGACTCCTCCAATGGCTGGGTTTTAGTAAAGATAAATCAAGTCAAGCGACCGACAATGGTGCTTTATGTTGGGGATAGCTATATAACAGGTTATAATAGCACCACAGGTACAGCTACATACCGAGTTAATTATGGGGCGCGTTCCAATGCATTCACGGTTTACCTAAGTTATATTCCAATAGACATACATGGAGGCAGATGTAATTTCGTATTTCTTGATGGACATGCCGAGGCAAAACGTAGAGATGAACTAATCGAAGCTAATATCGACTACACAAAGTACAAATAAGGACTCGTAATAAAATGAACATTATTTCTATATTTAAAAACACAATAATATTGTCTCTCACAGTATTGATTTTCTCGTTACAAGGAGCAGCACGAGTTGCTCTACCACAAATCTCGTCTCCGCCAGTAATTGATGGACATATAGATGGCTCAGAAGAATGGAAAAAAGCGCTGAGTATTACTAATTTTGTGAATGTTATGAATACGGACTTCGCCGAGCAACGTACTAGAGTATGGCTATGCCATGATAATAACAATATGTATCTTGCATTTAAAATGTATGACAGCAGATTACTACATGAAAGTAATGAACAAGCAATGTTCAAAAACAAAATAAGTGGTCATGGGAACAAAGTCTGGAAAGATGATTGTATGGAAATTCGTCTTTTACCTCCGTGGGCAAAAGACATCAAAGGATTTTCGCATTTTTATTTAGCTTTTAATGCAAATGGCGCAACATTGTCACAGGCTCCCGAAGGATATGATTCGGAATGGGCACTCAAATGTAAGGTTAAAGCTACTATTTCTGAAGGATACTGGATGGGAGAAATAAAAATTCCTTTATCGGCATTAACCCAAAATAACAAAAAAATCAATCCCTCAGATTATGACAAATGGCGAGTGAATTTTATCCGAATCGACACAAAGAATGATGAAATAAGTTCATGGGAAATCATTTCTGATCAAAAACACAATACTAGCAAATATATGGCACTAATGCGTCTTGCCACAAAAGATATTCCGGTTTTAAAAATTCCTGATATTGACAATAACATAGAAAACTTGGAAGTTCCCTATTATTCTCCAACACGTTTTATTAGCAGTTTTTGGCCATATACATGGCCGTTTGAAATTGGCAGATATTCTCTATTACGTCATAAAAAATGTAAAGCACCTCTACTTGCTTTTCCTAAAGGAGAAGGAACTGTATCGCTAAAGACGCCACTTCCCCAGAAGGGTAAATTTTTCTGGGATTGGAATATTGTTTATCGCGAAAATGGAAAAATCAAAATGCTTTATTCTAGTCCAGCATATATTTTTAGCCGAGATAATCTTGAGTTGAACCTTAAGGGTGAAGAAATTGACAGCGCAAATTTTAACGGAAAAAACATCCCAATTACATCTGAAAATACGACTAAGGTATTCCCACGGCGAGGCTTAAATAACTTGTTAGTAAAAAGTAAGACTCCCAATGTTTCATTGTCATTTTTGGGTAGTGAGATTATCCCATTGGAGTTTACAAAAACAGATAATGGGTATCTCACCGAATTTTACAGCCAAACAACAGATTTGAAATTTATGGGAAAGGAACCAACGGCTTTTAGCGCTACCGTTAACAACGGACAGTTTTTCATTTGGAATATTGCTAAAAGTGGTTATGAGATTACTAATGAGAAGCAATATGCTGCTCTGAATCTTTTACTTCCTGAGTCTGTAAAATTGATTGGAGCTTCTTCTAAATCAGATTTGCCTAACGGTTTCCCACCAATATCAATAAGTACAATTGCCCCTCGCAATGATATTTATACCGTAAACAATTATGGGAAAATTAAACTTGCTGGTAAAACATTTGTACATTATGCTATCAGTACAGATAAACTTAGAAAATATCAGGATGAAAGTAGAAGTGGGTTAAACTCAAGACTATCTTGTGTAATAATGCTGAAACCGGAAAAAATCTTACCGGAAGGTTCAAAATTTTATTATTATTCTGTTTGGGGCGAGAAAAAAGTTCCTGAATTATTAAATTCCACCCAGATATCTATTTTACCCGAGCTCAAAGGCAAACAACCCTCTGATTGTCGGATCACGATGTATATGTCTCAATTAAACGGAATAAGAAATCCGAATATCATGACCGAAGCTTATAAAACCGCAAAAGCGGCAGGATGTAATGAAGTATTTATAGCAAACAACCCTGTTAATTCCTTGCCATTCGGGTTAAAGAAGACATGTTTCTTTCAGATGGAAACTTATGCATGGCGGTGGAGTACATTAGAGATGAGGAGAGTCTACAAAGAATTCCCCAAAAGCCGATCTGATAATGATAGATATAGCAAGTATGCTAGTATATCATTTATTTCAAGGAATCCGCAAACATGGCCGTACCTTGACGAAGAGTTTAAAAATATTAGGGAACGAGAGCCTCATTTGACTAGCTTATTTTGGGATTATGAATTCAAACCCTTTGCACATTATGCTGATTTGTCGCCTTATACTTTAAATATTTTCGCCCAGAATTACGAAATTAAAGAAAAACTTGACAAGAAAATTATTGAGTCAAAATATATGAAACAATGGAGTGATTTCCGTTGCAAAGAGCTGGGGAAAATAAGTTCCATTCTGAAGAAGATAGCTAATAAATATGATTTTGAATTTTCATTTTATACTGGAGGAGCGAGCAAAATAAATCGCGAAAAATATTCTGTTGACGTTCAGTATCTCCATGCTGATCGTTTATATATTGGAGGATATTGGGAAAGTGAAAATAACAAAGAGTTGGCTAATCTATCAAAAAAGACTAAAACCCCGCAATCCTTTTCTGCACATATGTGTATTGGGCCAGGCACGGGCTGGCAAGAGGCAGTACTGTTACGAAGAATTATGCTTAGTAGAGGAGGAGGATTACTTCTTTGGTATGAAACTGGTTTTGATGGCATGGAACTACATGCAATTGCCGAAGTAACTCGCCTAGTAACAGATTACGAAGAGTTTTTTAAACAAGGACAAATGGACGCTTTTGGCTTGGACAAAAAACAGATCAATTATGACACAAAGAATTCGACTCCAAAAGCAATTAGAGAGTCACTTATAGGAGATATAAAAAGCAAGAAGATTGGCTTGGTTGTTTATGAACTTGACGATAAATTCTTGGCGTTATTAATTAATGACACTAGCCATACCCAAGATATTACTGTTAAGTTTAATAAAGCTAACGGAGCGGTCAAGGAATATTATAGTGATAAAACTTATCACGCTAATGAACAAAATAATATACAGATAAAACCTTTCAAAGTAATGGCTTTTATCGGGAAGTTACGATAAAAAATATCCTTTTTCTCATTCAAAAAGAGGAAACACAAAGGGTTTTTACGATTTTCACAATATGGTTGAGTGTGATATTTTTATGGGATGGATGGGGCGTCGCCATACTGTATAGCTCAGAAGACATGATACTGTGTAACTCATTGACGTTAGAAATATTGAATACTGTCTGTTAAAAAATCACGAGTGAGTAAAAAAGCATGAAAAACATGAATATAGAATCACAGAGAGAAAATTACGATGTAATTGTTTGTGGCGGTGGTCCAGCTGGAATTTCTGCTGCACTCTCAGCTACTCGTTTCGGTGCAAAAACTCTATTGGTAGAACAACAATTTTCACTTGGAGGAGTTGCTACCGGTGCCTATATTTACAATTTCATGGATACTCCACATGGGCCAATATTTAAAGAAATAATTGAAGAATTATATAAGTTTGGTGCAGCAAAAAGAAAATATGAGCCTGATAAACATTACAAAACTGGAAGAATAGAATTCCACCCTGAAACCTTGAAAGCAATAGTTATAAAAATGTTACGCGAAGCCAAGTGTGACTTACTTCTTGGATGTTTGGCAGAATCTGCATTTATGGAAGACACTATTGTCAAAGGCATATATTTGGCACATAAAGGTGGACGGATTTTGATTAAAGCTAAAAATATTATTGATTGCACGGCTGATGGAGATATTGCAACTTCAGCTGGTGCAGAATATATGAAAGGTGACTCTAAAGATGGTCGTTTACAGCATGTCAATTTTAATTTTAGAATAGAGGGTGTAGATTGGAAACTTTTTGAAAAACAAAAATATTCTAATGAAAAACTTGCGGGTATGTTTAAAGATGCTGTCGATTCGGACAAAATACATCCTCCGAAAGATGTGTTTTATCCTGATGCTGAATGTTTCCCTTTTGACAAAAAACAGTCGAGTTTTGCTATAAGCAAATGGGATATTGAGAATATTGACCCTACCAACCCCTTCCAAGTTAGTGATATAATTGCTCAATGCCAGATTGCCGCATTAGAGCTCATTAAAATCTGTCGACAAAACCTACTAGGATTTGAAAAAGTGGCACTCTCTAGATTTCCAACAATACTTGGGACGAGAGAATCAAGAAGAATAAAAGGCAAGTATATACTGACTGGAGATGACGTCATCAGCGGCAGAAAGTTCGAAGATGGAATTGCGAAAGCAGCTTTCTTTATTGATTTCCACGATTCACCGCCAGGAATAACTATACCTTACACTGTCGCTTATAAGAAAAAACACTCACCTCCAGAAGGAGACTATTATGAAATCCCCTATAGATGTTTGGTCCCCGAAAAACTTGATGGATTATTAGTCGCGGGTCGTTGTATTTCTGCCACGAGAGAAGGAATCGCTTCAATGCGAGTTATGCCGACTTGTATGTTTACTGGCGCTGCCGCCGGTTGTGCCGCTGCACTCGCAGCAAAGAAAAATATTTTCCCTAGTGAGATCGCCGACCATGGTTTAATAAATATAATACGAAAAAAAATGGAGATTTCAAATGATTAAATAAAAACCTAAAAAACTCTTAATAGTTATATTTGCGCTAATTATAAGCGCTTCTTGTCAAAATCTCGTCGTTTAATCATTATAATACAATAACAAGTTTCATCAAAACAAATTTCAGGACAAACAAAATGAAAAAGGTAAACAACAAATCTAATTTTTCGGTTAAAAGAAACTCTTTTCTAAATATTAATTATAAGAAAAGTAAGTACACGATAATCACATTAATCTTCGCGTTTTTTCTGATGTTCAGTGCATTAGCAGAACGTTCATTAGTTACTGTTCCACTTATCAAAAAACCACCTACTATCGATGGTAAAATTTGGGAGGAAGAAGAATGGTACAATTCTACAAGAATAACAAATTTCATTGATGCCAGCAAAGGAACCTTTGCAAAAGAACAAACTATTGCATGGCTTTGTTACGACCGCGAGAATCTCTATGTCGCGTTAAAATTAAAGGCGACGGTGTTAGAGCATGCTGCACAAATGAGATCGCGCTTTCTCGCGGAATGTACAGGGAAAAAAGGAGAACCCAAACGCGTATGGCATGATGACCATATTCAGTTACGGATACTTCCACCTTGGGAAGCAGATAATAAAAGCCGCACTGCAGATTATCAGTTAATGATTAACGCCAATGCGCAACGTGTTGCTTGGGGACCTGGTGGGGGTGGGTGGATACGCGGAATTAGCGCTGCGGGAACGATTGATGACGGCTTTTGGACATTAGAAATCAAAATACCCCTAAGTTCTCTGAATCGTAAAAAAACTTTGATTGATCAAAGATCACAGGAACTTTCAGATTGGAAGTTCAACATAATTCGTTTTGAAAAGCATTCCGGAGAAGTCAGTTCGATAGAAAATATTGTTGGAATAAAATATAACAATAGTGAGGGGTTTGCTCGACTCAATTTTGCTACAAACGACTCAATTCCTGCGCTTCAAACGCCAGAAGTAGTGAGTGGCCTTATCACAAAACTACCTGTGAAAATTTTCTCTCAAAATCCAATTGCGGGAGAATGGAATTCCATAATAAAATTTCACTCTAGCAAAGAAGAATTCAATAAAAAATTTTACGCAACAAGTGGCAAATCGGAATTCATTATTGAAAACAATTTAACTAAACCCGGCCAATACAATTGGCATTACTCTGTGAATATAGGCGGGAAGCCTATCTATCGTAGTCCTGATTATATCATGCAATCAGAATTACGTTTAGCAGAATTGACACTGCTAGATTACAAAACAGTTTCAGAAGTAATTTTCAACTCCAAAAATCTCATTCCTCAAAATATAAGCACACTGAATCCTCGTAGTGGAATTAACGAGCTTATCCTGACAAGCAAATTGCCGAAAATAAGATTGAAGCTTGATGCCGCAAAGCCAGATATACCCATGCCGGCAGGGCGTTGGGAATATCAGGCTGGTAAAGAATGGAAACCGGCAGTGATTAATGAAAATGATGGTTTTATCACAATAAGTGCCCCAATGGCGACACGGTTCCGTACTGTATTTTATGAAAATGCAACTGTATTCACTTTTCCTGGTGAAAGCCCTGAAGCTCTATACCTTCCTGACGGAGGCACTTGTGGAGTACTCTGGCATCCTGCAAAAATTCCCGGCTTAAATATGCAGGAGGGAGAAAAAAATGTAATATTGAATTTATGGGTGCCGGAATGGTTAGAATTGGTAGGAGCCAGTTCGCGGCAAAATGATGAAAGTTCTCCGTGGCATGCTCTTATGATGCGTCTCCCGAAAGCCCGCCGAATGATGAGGCACGAAAATTTCTATAAAGTGAGCGACACCAACGGACATTATACTATTTCAGCTGACGAACTAAAAACAATTGATCCTGCTTATGAAACAGTTCCTATTCGTACAGACATTCGCACTCGATGCATGATTGCATTACGTGCAAAACCAAATAACGAGGGAAAGCGCGGAAGAGTTCGTTATATGCTAACCATTAACGGAAAACCAGAACTTCCCAGTGGATTTGATGTTGAAGTCTTACCACAACTTAATGGAATTCAGCCTAAAAATGCAAAATTGGCTATTTATTTGAGTCATTTTGCTCGACTAAATTCTCCTGAAATTATGGATTCTGTTTACAATACGATACGTCAAGCTGGAGCTAATGAGGTTTTTATTGAAAATACTTATGTTGACCCATCTAAATGTAATTTGGAGCAACTTAATTTCTTTAATATGCGAGCCCCAGCTCAAAACGCTTCAGAAATGGATATACGGAAGCTCATCAAGGCACATCCTGGAGCCAGATCTACCGCTGGTTGGCTAAATTTCTCATATCTGGCTCGTAACCCAGAAGTATGGGATTATGTAGACAATGAATTTGCCGCGATCAAAAAACGTTCTCCATATCTTAAACGTTGCTTTTTAGATTATGAAGATCGACCATTTGGACATTATGCCGATCTTTCTCCTTATACTTTGAATATTTTCGCCAAAGAACACGACATTAAAGAGCCACTAAACCGTGATGTAATTCAAAAAAAATATCTTATGGAATGGGTAAAGTTCCGCTCTAGAGAACTCGGAAAAGTAGTAGGGAAATTTCGTAAGTTAGCTAATAAACATGGTTTCGTGTTTACCATGTACTTATCCCCAAACCCAGAAGTTTCATTGCCACATTATTCCATCGATTTAAAAGATGTAGTAAACGGCATTGACTTCGCCTACTTGGGCGGGTCATGGAGTGCTGATACGACAAAACGTACACGTTTACTTTGCCGTAATGCAGGAATAAAATTCGCCACTTCAGTACATGTTTGTAAGAACCAGAACACCAACTGGAAGCGCGCCATAATTTTGCGAAGACTCATTCTTTCTGATGGTGGCGGAATCCTCTTTTGGTATGAAAAAGGATTTGATGGCTTAATGTATCAAGAAATTGCTCATGTTACCAAGTTGTTTTCTCCTTTTGAAGATTTTTTTCAAAAAGGTAAAGCAAGTGCATTTGCGTCACCTGATGGTAAAATTACTTTTTCAAGAGATAATCAGACCCCTTTGGATATCCAAGATAAAATGTTAGGAGATGTAATCAGCGAAACCGCAGGACTCGTTGTCTATGAACTTAGTGATCGCTATCTCGCTTTAGCAATCAACGATACAGATAAACCTGTCTCTTTAGAGCTTACTTTGCCTGGAGAAGCCACTAATTTTTACACTAAAAACAAACACAAAGGTTCTATCAAAATAAGCATTAAACCTTATGAATATGCTGCTTTTCATGGAACATTAAACGGAGATAAAAAATGATTGATATTGGCACAAGACTCGAGCTCTTCGTGGATGATTATCTTTTAGAAAAAATCGATAAAGGCATTAGTTTTAAACAACACAGACCTCGCCCTGAAAATGTGATTATATCAGATGATTGCCCTTGGGAAAGGGAAATAAATTATGTTTCTGTTTTAGATTCTGGTGATAAATTTATGATGTATTATCGAGGTTCTCATCATGGTAGTGACAAAACAGGGATGGGAGAACCGACTTGCCTTGCCATAAGTAAAGATGGCATAAACTGGGAAAAACCCAAGCTCGGCCTTTTTAAATTTGAACAAAACTCTGCAAACAATATCGTTCTTGGCGGAGATTATGATTCTATGCCTGCCACTACAAAATGGAGTGGATATCTTGGTAACGAATTGCGGTGGCGTGGAGAGATTGCTCCATTTATAGATAGTGATGGAGCTTTCCGCGCCCTATTGCGCGGTGCGCGCGGATATCATCAGATTCACGCTAAACGCTATGATTATGGAATGTACCCAGCAGAGTCAGTAGATGGTCTTAATTGGAAGGTTCTTACTGAAAAGCCGGTCATTACGAAAGGACAATTCGATTCCCAGAATCTTGCAATTTATGACCGTATCCGGCAAAGATATGTGGCTTTCACTCGTGACACTCACGGTATTGGTGTTCTAGACGATAATGAAAAATGGCATGGTGATATTTGTCGCGATATACGAGTGGCATTTTCAGATGACTTTATCAGTTGGAGTGAACCTAAATATCTTAAATATCAAGATAATGAGAGACTTCAACTATACACAAATGCAATATCTCCCTACGAACGCGCACCACATCTCTTATTAGGGTTTCCAACAATCATCAACGAAGAAGAACAAACCGCTCCACGTTTTATGTTTAGTCGTGATGGGGGAACAAGCTTTAATAGATTACCGCTTGTTCTTATACCTCACGATGCTCCAAGCGAACGTGATGGCAACCGAAGCAATTATATGGCACACGGATTAATTAGTGCCAATAAAAACGAACTCTTTTGTTATGCCACTGAAGGGTATAAAGATGGGCCCTCACGAAGGCTTAGACGTTTTGTTTGGCGTACTGACGGTTTTGTCTCTCTTGTTGGCAGTGGAAGTGCATTTACCGCCCCCCTTAAAGTGGGAGGAAACAAACTCGCACTTAATTACCGAGGTCATGTTTTAGTGAAATTTTATGATTTAGACAACAAATTACTCACCGAATATGAGTTTAAAGGCGATGACATAGAAGCCTTCGCTGACTTGGATTTTGACTACAATCAACCAATAAGAATCCGTTTTGATTTCCAAAATGGCGAAATTTTTTCTTTTCAAATGAGGAACGATAATGAATAAACTAAAAATAGGTATTGTCGGAGTTGGGCAAAGGGGATACGCTTACGTTAATATGACAATGAATTTTCCAGATGCTGAAGTTGCCGCTATTTGTGACACAGATTCAAATCGCTTGGAAGACTTTGCTAAACGTTTAGGTTGTACGAGTGTGCCCCACTACAACGATATCACGACCATGCTTGAAAATACCGCGATTGACGCGGTGATTATCACTGTTCCTGATTTCTTACATGCCAGCCAAGCCATTATTGCTTTTCAATACAACAAACATGTCTTGCTGGAAAAACCTATGGCGCCTACAACTTCTGAGTGTAGAGAAATTATCAAAGCACACAATGCCGCAGGAACCATATTTCAACTTGGATTTGTATTACGTAATCACTCAGTTTATCAGAAAATAAAGGAAATTGTTGACTCAGGACGACTTGGTCAAATAATGAGTGTGGCCGCTGACGAATCAATTAAAGTAATGCATGGCGCCAGTTATATGCGTCGTTGGCATCGGAGGTCAGAAAAAAGCGGTGGGTTTATGCTGGCCAAGTGCAGTCACGACCTTGATGCTCTTTCGTGGATTATTGGCTCTAATCCAGCTCGAGTAGCATCATTTGGGTCAATTAATTTTTTCACTTCCGATCGAGAGAAAGCCAGCCATTGCTCGAAATGTTCAGATAATAATTGTCGGTTTCGATTTGGCGGTGAAATGGTACAAATGTCAGAAGCAGAAAAGGCTGATCCATCAAAGCGTGATTTTGATCTTTGTGTTTATAATTCTGATAAAAATATTGTGGATAATCAAGTAACGATTTTAGAATATCAAAATGGAGTTCGCGCCACTTTCTCGCTAAATCTTTTTGCGCCTGTAGCTACTCGCACTATGAAAATCGTGGGCTCTGAGGGATATTTACTCGTAGATACACTTTCAGAAGAAATCACCATTACCTCGTCAATAAATCAGGCGTCTGAAAAAATCCCATGCCCACGAAAAAACGATTCTAGCCATGGCGGGAGTGATTTATTATTATACCAGGAATTCTTGGATTGTATTAGAACCGGAAAGCAACCACAAGCTGACTATCGAGCAGGTTTGGCCGCAACACTGGTCGGAAATGCGATTGAAGATTCACGTATAAATGGTAAGGTCGTTAATATCCCCAGTAGCGATTACCTCTAAACAATTTCCACATTGCACCTTTTAAATTGGCTATAGAAATTATTCGTAGTTTTGTACAAAAAGGAAAATCTTTGAGTCATTTTTATTTAATAATAGCATGCTTGTGCCTAATCTGAACGCGAGTAGATCATGAATTATGATAAAAGAAGCCTAATTTATATAAAACAAAACTTAGAACCAAAAACAAAAAGGTAATATTGGAAAATTATTATGGATAAATCTTTGATTTACACTGATTTTGACCGTGAATTTTGGGACAGAGAACTCGAGAACTTCGTGCCACGAAAAATCTATGACATACATACGCATTTATGGACAGAAAGCGGTCAAGAACATTTGCCGCCAGCCGATCATATTATGCGCACTGAAATTGATTTTACGGCTCTGCGTAATTGGTCTGAAATGGTTTATCCTCAACGCAAATGTCATTTTTTGGCATTAGGCACTCCAGTTCCTAACCTTAACACTACGAATCATAATAAATGGCTGGCCAAAGAAGTAACAAGTGATGAGGCATCTATTGCTGGAATGATTGTTACTCCGACAATGACACCAGAGGAACTCAATGATGGATTCGTAAGAGATAAGTTTCATGTAGTAAAGCCTTATCGTCTTTTTGCTCCTAACCCCAGATGCGCAAGAATTATTGATTTTTTACCAGAACTGCTACTGGAGGTAATTAATGAACATGCCAAGGCAATTACTCTACATTTATCAATGCCTGATGGAGTCGATTCTGCGCAAAATATTGCAGACCTGCAATATTTGACGAAAAAATATTCAAATATCAAGTGGATTTTAGCTCATTGTGCGAGGGCATTTAATCCGTTTTTTCTTGAAAAATCGATCCATATTCTCAAGCATATACCAAATCTTTACTATGACACTTCGGCAGTAAATGACTTATATACTCATTATTTGCTTCTGAAGCACGAAAATATTGACCGGATTATGTTTGGTTCCGATAATGTTGCGGCAGGTTGTAGTAGAGGTAAATATATCACCTATGCAAAAGCTTGGCTGTTTTATCCTGGGACTGAGCAGCTCGAACACTGTGACGGCAGGGCTACGCTGGTTATTTATGAACAACTTCTCCAGCAAAAACGTGCCGCAGAAATATTGGAACTTTCAGCAAATAAAATTGATAAGATTTTTTGGCGAAATGCAGAATCTTTTATAAATAACCTCAAAGGAACACATAATCATGAATAAAACTCAAACTCTTTATGAAAAAGCAAAAAATATTATTCCCGGTGGAACACAGTTGCTGAGTAAACGACCGGAAATGTTTGCACCAGAACAATGGCCCGCTTATTTCAGTAAAGCTAAAGGCTGTGAAGTATGGGATTTGGATAAAAAACATTACTATGATGTCGCCATGCATGGAATAGGAGCATGCTTACTTGGCTATAATGATCCAGATGTTTCGTTGGCCGTTCAAAAATGCATTGCGAGTGGTAGTTTTTCTATATTGAACCCTCCAGAGGAAGTCGAACTTGCTGAGGCTTTGTGTAATATTCATCCTTGGGCTGAACAAGTACGCTTTGCCCGTACCGGAGGAGAAATCATGAGCATTGCTGTGCGTATTGCCAGAGCAACGACTAAGCGCTCAGTAGTGGCGGTATGCGGCTATCACGGCTGGCATGATTGGTATCTGGCAGCCAATCTTGGAGAAGATGATTCCTTAAAAGGCTTGTTACTTCCCGGGCTTGAACCGCTAGGCGTTCCCGAAGAGCTTCGGGGAACAACGCTGGCGTTTATGCAGTATGATCGCGAAGCATTTCGGGAAATTATTGACAAACATGGCGACCGTCTTGCAGCAGTCGTCATGGAGCCATGTCGACATCATGATCCAGATCTGGGATACCTTGAATTTGTTCGTGATAAAACGCACAAAGCAGGAGCATTACTGATCTTTGACGAGATTACCATCGGATGGCGTTTGACACTGGGTGGCGCACATCTGCGTTTCGGAGTCAATCCCGATATGGCAGTTTTTGCCAAAAGCATCGGGAACGGACACCCTATGGCTGCTGTTATCGGCACAAAGGAGGCTATGAGTGGAGCGCATGGCTCGTTTATCAGCAGTACTTATTGGACAGAAAGCGTAGGGCCTGTCGCAGCTTTGGCGACAATCAAAAAAATGCGGGAAGTTGACGTACCGGGATACTGTTCCCAAATGGGAAAAAAGATGCAGTCAGCTTGGCGAGAACTTGGAGACAAACATGCGTTACCAATAAAGGTTGAAGATTCTTATCCGGCTTTGGCACATTTTGCTTTTGGTCATAAACAGGCTATTGAACTTAAAACACTCTATATCCAGCAAATGCTGAAAAGAGGTTTTTTGGCTTCGACCGCAATCTATCTGACATTGGCACATACCAACGAAATTATTGATAAATATATTGTTGCTATTGACGAAGTTTTTGCAGAAATTGCTTGCGCCTTAAAGGAGGATACTATTATTGAATCTTTAGAGGGCCCGGTAGCCCATGTTGGATTTAAACGATTAATAAAATAACTGGATTAAAATGTAATTTAAATGGAGGAACAAACCATGACTTTAATTAAGAATCCTGACGCGATCAGGTTGGGGATTATCGGAATGACCGAAGGTAACGGGCATCCATACTCGTGGAGTGCTATTTTTAACGGCTACGACCGCAAAGCTATGAGCGAGGAATGCCCATTCGCAGGAATTCCGGTTTACTTAAACAAAGAAAATCCGAACAGTATGCAGATTACTGGGGCCAACGTTACTCATATCTACTGCGACAACCTCAACGATGCAGAACATGTGGCAAAATGTTCGCTGATTCCACAAGTTGTCAAAACGCCAGAAGCTATGATCGGCGAAGTCGATGCGGTCATTATTGCCACTGATATTGGTAGTGAACACGTCAAACGCGTTCGCCCGTTTGTTGAATCGGGTCTGCCGGTTTTTATTGACAAACCCCTTTGCGATAATAGAGCCGATTTACAGATTTTTAGAAAATGGATTATTGAAGAAGGCAGAGCAATAATGTCGTCAAGTTGTATGCGTTATGCTAAAGAGTTTCTCCCTTACCATCAACGTACTGAAGAACTGGGGGAATTGCGCTTTGTTTCCATGCCAATGGCTAAAAAATGGGAAACCTACGGCATTCATGCGTTAGAAGCTATTTATCCAATTGTCGGGCCAGGTTTCAAAACTATTCAGAATCTTGGCGATGCGGAACGTAATATCGTGCATATGACTCATCGTCGTGGGATTGATATTATAATCGCCTGCGTTAAAGACATTCAGTACGGCGGCGCGCTACGACTATCCGGTACCGCTGGTAATGTCAATATATCTTCAAGCGATAGTTTTTATGCCTTCAAATCTCAACTTCAAGCTTTCGTTAATTTTCTGCGTTCCGGGCAATATCCGTTTCCATTCAGTGAAACAGATGAACTGATGCGTTTGGTCATCGGAGGTATTGAAAGCCGTGACAATGACCACAAAGTTATTGAGATTGGGGAAGGAATGGGGGAAGTGCGTGGTGCGTAGTGCGT